>NZ_LARF01000036.1:0-22655 GCF_000980385.1 Ruminococcus sp. N15.MGS-57 | reverse complement strand
CCAAAAGCAGGAAATCTCGACTCTTTGAGCGCTGTTTTTTTACAACGCCTTTTATTTTGCATTTATGTTGATATATTCGGGCTTTGTCTTTGAGTACATTATTTTCTGGCTGGAATAAAGTCCGTAATAGCCCGAAAGCATATAGCTTACTCCGCAGGCAACCGCAAAAAGCACAAGCCCACTTCCACCGAAAAGCTCATAGCTGAGAAGTATGGAAGCCACAGGGCAGTTCACAACGCCACAGAAAAGTGCCACAAGACCTATAGCCGCACCGAATGATGGGTCAAGCCCCAAAAAGCCTGCGGCTGTACAGCCGAAAGTTGCTCCGATAAAGAAGGTCGGGACTATCTCACCGCCCTTGAAGCCTGTATTTATAGTTATGGCGGTGAAAAGCATTTTCAGGGCAAAGGCTTCTGGGTGCGCCTTACCTTTCTCTAAAGCCGCCACGATAACGTCTACGCCTGCTCCGTTGTAATCCCTTGTACCTACAAGCAAAGTCAATGCAATGATCACAACGCCACCTACAGCTATCCTGAGATAGGTGTTAGGCAGATACATCTGAAATCTTGAATGTGAAAACTCCATTACCATGCAAAGGAGTATGGATATCACCGCACAAAGAGCCGCAAGCGCCGCTATCTGGGTCACAGACACAAGGGAAAGCCTTGGTATGCCTGTTATGTTGAACTTTGTTGGCGCAAGCCCTGCCAACAGCGATATTTTATATGCGATAAGAGAGGAAGCTATGCAAGGCACAAGACCCACATAGTATATAACGCCCACGCTTATTACTTCCATAGCGAAAAAAGTCGCAGTCAAAGGCGTGCCGAAAAGTGCGGCAAACACTGCGCTCATTCCGCACATTATCACAAGGCTGGAGTCTTTTTCGTCAAGCTTTAAAAGCTCGCCTGCCTTTGCACCAATGCTTCCGCCAAGCTGCAAAGCCGCACCCTCACGTCCTGCCGAACCGCCCGTAAGGTGGGTGAGTACGGTGCCTAGAAAGATGAGAGGCGCCATAAGCAGCGGCACTTTGATGTTTCCACGAACAGAGCTTATGATAAGATTTGTACCGGTCTCCTCGTTCACCTTGCAGACACGATAGCTGAAAATGATAAACAGACCTGCCAACGGCATAAGATACAATGTCCAGCTATGACACTCACGGAAGCCTGTGGCAAAGTTTACCGCCATATGGAACAGCGAGCCGACTATTCCCCCTATTACGCCCACTGCGCAGGCGATAAAGACCCACTTTGCAAAGGCTATGGAGAATTTTTTCACCGTCCGCATTTTGCTTTTTATAAACTCACTGCTTATTTTCCTCACCCCTTTTTACAGAAAAACAACGGGCGACATATGCCGCCCGAAATATTTGAAATACAGCTCCACAATAATGGGACGTCGCATTTCTGTGAAACAGAAATTCAGCCGTTCCACTACAAGATAATATGCTAAATTATACCTCAGCGATTACCTCTACCTCAACGAGAACGTCCTTTGGAAGCTCTTTTGCGGCAACGCATGAACGTGCAGGCTTTGATGTGAAATACTCGCCGTAAACTCCGTTAAATGCACCGAAATCTGACATATTCTTAAGGAAGCATACTGTCTTTACAGCCTTGCCGATAGATGTTCCTGCGGCTTCAAGAACGTTTGTGAGGTTCTTGCAAACCTGATGTGTCTGCTCCTCGATAGTTGTTGCCTCAACGTTGCCTGTTGCTGGATTTATTGCTATCTGACCTGATGTGAAAACAAGGTTTCCTACCTTCATTGCCTGTGAATATGGACCGATTGCGTCCGGTGCGTTCTTTGTGTAAACAACTTCTGCCATTTTTATCTACTCCTGTCTTAAAATTACTTATTGACTATCTTAAAGCCTGCGGCTGTAAGAGCCTGTCTTATCTCTCTGATATGATCGAAGTTTCTTGTTTCAAGAACAAGTCTGAGCAAGCAATCTGTGATATCGCTGTCCTCGCTTGCTCTCTCGTGGTGAACAGAAACAACGTTTCCGCCAAGCTTTGAAATTATCTCTGAAACATCTCTAAGCTGACCAGGTCTGTCCTCAAGCTGGATAGTAAGAGTATCAGATCTGCCAGACTTGAGCAGACCTCTCTTGATAACTCTTGAAAGTATAGTTACGTCTATATTTCCGCCTGAAACAAGACATACGACCTTTTTGCCCTTGATGTCAGGTATCTTATTAAACATTACTGCGGCAACAGGTGTTGCGCCTGCGCCCTCTGAAACGAGCTTTTGCTTCTCGATAAGGTGGAGGATAGCTGATGATATCTCGTCGTCTGAAACTGTAACAACGCCGTCAACATACTTACTGCAATACTCGAAGGTATGCTCGCCAGGCTCTTTTACCTTGATTCCGTCTGCGATAGTGTGAACGCTTTCAAGGCACTCTATCTTGCCGTCTTTAAGTGAATTTACCATTGAAGGTGCGCCTTCAGCCTGAACGCCGTATACTCTAACGCTTGGCTTGAGCTGTTTTACAGTGAATGCAACACCTGAGATAAGTCCGCCGCCGCCGACCGGAACAACGATAACGTCTGCGTCAGCCACCTGACTTAGTATCTCCAGACCGATAGTTCCCTGACCTGCGATAACATTTTCGTCATCGAACGGGTGAATAAATGTATAGCCGTTAGCGTCACGAAGCTCGATAGCCTTTGCATAAGCGTCATCATAAACGCCAGGCACAAGACATACCTCAGCGCCATAGCCCTTGGTTGCCTCTACCTTTGAGATAGGTGCGCCGTCAGGAAGACAGATGATAGACTTTATACCGTTCTTTGTTGCGGCGAGAGCAACGCCCTGTGCGTGGTTTCCTGCTGAGCAGGCGATAACGCCGTGTGACTTTTCCTCGTCTGAAAGCTGTGATATCTTATAATAAGCTCCTCTTACCTTGAAAGAACCTGTTACCTGAAGATTTTCTGTTTTCAGATAAACGTCACAATCAGGGTTTACCTTTGGCGCATGGATACACGCTGTTGGTCTGATGACCTCTTTAAGCACGTTTGAAGCGTCAAAAACCTTATCCAATGTAAGCATAAAAAACAACCTCTTTTTTCTATGTAATAAAAAAAGCCCTCGCCTGACTAGAGGCGAAGACATAATATCTCCGTGTTACCACTCTGATTGCAGACCATAAGCCTGCCACTCATATCTCTTTCTAACGGTGAGAAACCGTATCCGCTTAACACATCTGCTTAGGCGGATCAGCTCAGAGATGATCCTGACGGCGTTATCCCTGCGGACTTTCACCAAACGTCCGCTCTCTGCGAAGTATTCGCACCGTCACCTTTCTCGTCACAGCCTTTACGATATTCAATACAATCATTATATCACCATAAATATGAATTGTCAACAGCAATAAAATGAATTTTTCTCTAAGACATTATACAAAAAATAAAAACCCACACGCTCGTGCAGGTTTTTATTCATTAAGGAAGTATAGAAAAAATATATGAAGAAAACAATCATGAAGTCTTTTTAACTGTCGGTCTTTCCTTTCCGACTGTAATAATATTACCACTGCAATGTGATAGAATTATGTGCAAAGAGAGTGCATTTGCAAAAATATCACCTTTTGTTTGCGTAATGCACAACGATATGACGAAGCTTCCCTGTGGTCATATCCCTGCCCTTTATATCCGCTCCGTTGTGGCTCATAAGCTCAGCGCAGACTATGCCGTCGGTACTGCACCTGAAAACCTCGTGTCCGTCACACACCACCACAAGCTTTTCGCTGTCCACAGATATTCCGCCTGTTCTTCCGATAACATTTTCCTCTGCGCCCTCACGCTCCACCACATAGGAAACTCGTTTCCCATGATAGCGTTCAAGCTCTTTCAAGGGCGTACCTTTATTTTTTCTGAAAAGTCCCATTTTACGCTCCTGTATCAATTATCTGCTATATTATTATCATTTCCTGCACAAAGCTGCCTTGCGGAGGCGATAACGTCAAGCGACTCGCCCACCGACTGCAAAAAGGCTGACAGCAGCCCAAGCTGGTCAACGCTCAAACCCTCGCCAAGATAATTTGCAAATGCCGCAGCCATTATATTAAGCTGCTGACCGCAGCACGATCCCCTGTTTTCCACTGATACCGCCCTTTCCTGCTCACAACGTTTCTCTGTCATAATATGCGTCAGAAGAATAATACGTTCGCATATGCAGATAATAAGGGCATATTCAGAAAGGGGTCAAACACCTATGAACATCACTCACACCATACTTGCCACAGTCGGCTCTATAATCGTTATGTTTGCCATATCAAAGCTTCTTGGCAACAAGCAGATATCACAGCTCACGCTTTTTGACTACATCAACGGAATCACCATAGGCTCTATCGCCTCTGAAATGGCTGTTTCGCAGGAAATGGACGAGCTTATCGTGCCTGTTATCGCAATGGTGCTTTACGGACTGACAGGCTTTCTGTTGTCTGTGCTTACGATGAAATCTATCCACTGCCGACATTTTCTTTCGGGCAAGCCTATCCTGCTTATTGAAAAAGGCAAAATATATCCCGAAAACCTTAAGACCGCCAAGCTTGATGTGAACGATCTGCTTTCAAGAGCAAGAACGTCAGGCTATTTCGACATCTCAAAGATTTACTACGCTATTCTGGAAACCAACGGCACTATCTCTTTCATGGAACGTGCCACAGAAGCACCCCTCACTCCAAAAGACTTAGGATATGAGAAGCAGGACGAAAAGCTTTGCACCGACCTTATCCTTGACGGTGTTATTATGGAGGACAACCTGAAATACGCAGGCAAGGAGATAAAATGGCTCACCAACGAAATAAGAAAGCAAGGCTGTTCATCGCCTGACAAGGTCTTTCTCTGCATAGTTGACGGAAACGACAAGGTGACAGTGTTCCCGAAAACTCAGGAGAGCAACAAGAAGATCTACTTCGACTGAACCTTCTTCAAAAACTCGTGCAGCTCCTCTGCAAGCCTGCTCACAGGCAGACCAACAACGTTATAAAAGTCCCCGTCTATCTTTTCCACAAGAAGTGCTCCAAGCCCTTGTATGCCGTAAGCCCCCGCCTTATCCATAGGCTCGCCGCTTTTCACATAGGCTTTTATCTCCTGGTCGGAAAGCTCTCTGAAAGTCACTGCGGTATCAACGGAAAAGCTACTGTAACGACAGCCTCTGCCAAGGGTAACGCCTGTTACAACATGATGAGTCTTGCCTGACAGCATTTTTAACATTCTTATGGCATCAGCTTCGTCCACAGGCTTACCAAGAACTTCCCCATCGCATATTACAACAGTGTCACAGCCGATAACAACGCTCAGGTCATAGACAGAAGCGATACATCTGCATTTTATCCCTGAAAGATACTCAGGGGCAAGCTCTGGTGTAACGTCCTCTGGTATTTTTTCGTCACAATCAGAGGGGATAACCCTGAAATTCTCACACATCAATGACAGCAGTTCTTTTCTTCTTGGCGACGCTGAAGCAAGTATAACATCATAATCCATAAGCTCGCTTGAAATATTCACTGACATAAAGATCTTCCTTTACTTCTTTTACTTCTTACTCAAAAAGGCAACGCACTTATTATCCTGCGCTGCCTTAGTTTTTTTATTACAACTTCATTCCGCACTCTGAGCAGAACTTAACGCCTGCCGGCTCTTTGTGGCCGCACTGAGAGCAGAATACAAAACTGCTGTTTACAGGCTCTTGCACTGGAGCTTCTGCTATCACCGGAGCAGGCTGTGGCATTGGTGCAGGCTGAGGTGCTGTTTCAGGCTGTGGGATAGGTGCAGCAGTCTGTGCCACAGCAGGCTCAGGGATAGGAGCGGCTGTCTGAACATTCTGCTGAGCAGGATTGCCATAAACAGGATTAGCCTGTGGCTGAGTATAAGCAGATGAAACAGGGTGATTATGATAGCCCTGACTATTTTGTATAACAGGCTGTGCGCCCATTGGAACTGCACCGCCCTGAGCAGGCTGCTGATAAACAGGCTGAGCCATTTCAGGCTGTTTTGTTCCGCAGTTAGGGCAGAACGCCATATTCACTGGTATCTCGTGGCCACAGCCGGAACAAAGTTTCATTCCTCTGATGGTAAGAAGCTGTTCATTAAGATTTTTCAGTTCTTCAAGAGTTGCGTCTATCTGAGCAATAAGGTTTTTCACCTCCGGCTCTTCTATCTTGTCAGCCATTCTGAGCTTGACATATCTGCCTATCTCGGTATACTTATCGTTTATAAAGGCAAGCTTTGCGTCTATCTGTGCCTTTACTGCATTTTCAGGTGTATTCTTAGGTGAAAAAAATCCCATTTTTATTCTCCCTTTCGGTTATAATATTTCTTCTGTATTTTGCTCTATGGTGATATTATCCTCAGGCTGATCGTCAAACGAAGTTGTTGTAGAATCAGGTGCTTCTGTAGCAGGAGCGGTGGTAACAGTGCCGTTCTCGGTCGGCTGAGTCTGTGCAGGCTCACTGTCATCTTTGCTGTCGCCTGAAGCGTTTCCGCCCTCGTCAACTATCTCTGAATCCTTTATCTCCTTATCTATCTCGTCCTGCGACATCTGACCTCTCTTTACAGCTTTGTCATTTACAGCCGACAGACCAAGATAGCAATTCACATAATAGTGAGTAAGTATCTGATCATATGTATAGCCAGCCTCGGCATAATAGCAAGCGCCCCACTGCGACATTCCAACGCCGTGACCCCAGCCATAGGACTTGAAAGTGAACACACCGTCCTTATAGCTTATCTCCATGGCGTTCGATTTCACATCAAAGAGGTTGCAGAGCGTGATACCTGTTATCCTAGCTTCACTGCCATCATATGTACAGCTCGTATGGCCGTCGATAGTCACTCCGCTTATATACTTTCCGCTGAAAGCAGAGTCTATTTTAAACCAGTTCTTCACGTCGTCGGAAAGCTTTATATCAGTTTGGCTCTCGATACGCTCCTTGACCTCGTCTTTTGTATATGTAGCTTCAATGCCCCAGTTAGGATCTTTATCATCAAACTCGCTCTTTACACGCTTGAGATACGGGTAAGAAACGCCCCATATATCCTCGCTGGTGGTAGAATAACCTGCTGTTGAAGCAGAATAAACTGCATTTATGATATTGCCGTTATACATAACGGTCTGACCCTCAACGGCATTTATACATCTTTCTATCTTTGAAGAATATCCGCTTTTAAGCCCCACCGTAGGTATAGCACCGATAGAATCGTTAAATCTGACCCATGTATAAGCCGCCACGGCCTGCGCCTTTATGGCTTCCTCGCCCCACTCACCGCCTATCTCGCTGTTGACTATCTGACAGAGCAGTTCATGACCATTAAGAGTGACGATATTTCCTGAGATTATATCATTGACAGTATAATACTCATCAGCGACGCTTCTTGTATCTGTAAAGTTAGCAGGGTCGTTCTTTATATCGTAATACTCGCCCTTATCCTCAGGCATTTCCACAGTAAACTCACTGGCTGAAGCCTTTTTATTTGTGGTCTTTGCCTGCTTTTTCTGCTGAACATAAGACATATCATACTTATCCACAGAGGACTTTTTGAACTTCACAAAGTCATAGACCTCAGTAGCGGCAGTGGTCTTAACGCTTTGAGCTTCAACGTTTTTGACCTGCACCGCAGGGGCTTTTTCTGCGCCCACGCTTTTATTATCCAGCAGCAGCTCACCGCATATACCAACGGCAGTTATGCTCATTACCGCTGCGCAGACATTTGCACATATCTTTTTTGTCATCAAATTCATCGTCAAGACACTGTCCTTACCTTCAAGCGGTCACACCGCAAAACATTCCCAATGGCAGCAAAATACTCACTGCATACCTAAATAATAGTTTATCAAATACTGAAAAAAAGTCAAGACAAAGCTAAGTTTCGTCCTGACTTTTCAGCATAATATACAATTTTGCATCTGCAATATCGGCATTTTAGCCAAAAACTTCAAATATTACTTGAAGTATCTCTGACCATCAAGCTCCATGCAGAATGTGAGTGATTCAAACCAAGACGCTGTGCTTCCACCGCAATACTGTGGAGCGTAGTAATAAACTGCACCGTTTGAATTATCCTCGCCGTTAAGCGCTCTCTTTGCACAATCAATAGTATTCTGAGTTGGCTTGTTTCTGCCACTGTAATAGCCGTTTATTGCAGTGAACTGATTTGGCGCTGTAAGAACGTCGCTTATAGAGCTTCCAAATCTACCTGTTTTCACTCTGTTGATAATAACATTTGCAACAGCGATCTTGCTCTGCTCTGAACAGTTTCCTACCTCGCCCTGAAGAACGTAGCAAAGCATATCAAATTCTTCATCTGTATAGCTTATAACAGAACTGTTCGAGTTTGCTGTTGTTGCTTTCTTTGTTTCTGTCTTTTTTGTTTCAGACTTTGTTGTCTTAGCCTTTGTTGTCGTAGTCTTTTTTGTTTCAGACTTCTTAGCTGCTGTTGTAGTTTCGGACTTCGCAGCGGAAGTTGTTGTTACCTCTGCCTTTTTAAGATAGTCCTTCATTACATATCCGCTGTAGTCGCCGTATGTAACCTTATACCAACCGTCGCTTGTTTCAGCCGTAACGATAACTTCCTCGTCTGTTGCAACGATAGCTTCTATCTCTGAGTTCTTGTCAGCCTTTTCTCTGACGTTCACGATCTCAGTTGCGACCATTGTTACGTTATTGACCTTTGTTTCTTTTGCTGCATTTTTAGTAGTTTCTGTCTTTTTTGTTGTAGTGGCTTTGGCGGAAGTTGTTGTCTCGGACTCTGCCTGTGCCATTTTATACTCGCTGATACCCGCTTTTCTCCATGTAACGGTGTTCATTGAAGTATAGGTCTCATCTCTCTCAGTTTCTGCTTCTGTCACAGAAGTGGTCTTAGTGTTGGTTATTGCAGCTTTTGTGTCCTTCTGAGCCTCGTTGTTGCCGCTTGTAAGTGCAAAGATACTTACTGTACCTATCATCAGCACTGCCAGCGCACCGCTGCCCAGCATTGTTCCTACTTTCCTGACCGACGGCTTAGCTGTTCGCTTTATGCTGTCTTCAGTTTTTTTCTGCTTCATTTTAATCACATTACCCTTTCCGACCGTCTGCACGCAAACCGTCTTCACTGCCGTCCGTGAGCTTGACGTCAGCTAAAATTTATTTTACACCGATTTGGTGTAATAAACATCAATAATCCCAGCCGAAATACTTCTTATTGTTTCCGTATACGTTTCTCCAGCATTTAGGAAAATAAATATCCTTATTTGCCTTGTCCTTATAGGAATCTATTATAAGATCCAGGTTATCGTCAGCCGTCATTTTCTTTGCCACGATCACCCACCTGAGATTTGAAGTTTCGTTTGTACAAGTTGAGAGCGATATATACTTATCGTCTGCTGTACACTCGATATCGTTTGAATACCACGAACGCTTTCTCACTTCTGAGATCCAATCGTCAAACTTATAGTCAGCGTCGTCAAAATATCTGGTAGTCCAGTATTTGAAGAGCTTTCCGTCGTCCTGATTTTCAAGTATTCCCGTCACGAACGCACCCACGATAACATACTTACAGTTGCTGTCATAGATAGTATTGAACTCGATAACAGGATATTTCTTAAGAAAATCAACTCCCTTTTTATACTCAGTAAGATGAGTAAAAGAAGTTCCCACATATCTCATGTTATGACCATATATCGTGATATTGTCAGACTGCCCGTCCTTATTTATGGTAGACCAAGCGTCTGCATAAATGCTTCCCGATTCGTAATACTGCTTGTCTATATTCTTGTAAAGATAATATTCATTATCCTTGCCTTTAAGAACAGGGAAGTTTATATATTCATCACCTGCGGAATTTTTAAAGCCGGGGATCTTTATCCAGCCTACGACGTCCTTGTTCCTTTTCAGAAGCTTCTTAGCCCAACCCTGAACTTCTCTGTCCTTCGTTGAAGCCTCAGGGTCAGAAACGTCAATATCGTCTGAGCCGTTATTCTTGCTCAGGTCAACGTCATCGCTAAAGTCAGGCTCATAATTTACGATCTCCTGCATATAGTTCTGATCCTGCTCGTCGGCTTTCAGAAAATCAGAAAGCTCATTAAGAGAAACACAGAAAAGCACGATAGAGAACATGAACACTATCTTTCTGAACACTTCTCCTGCTCCGTCGCCCTTCCACGGGATAAAATATCTTACTACTCTTACAAAAAAGTTTGTATCGTCCTTTTCGGACAGATTCATTGTTTCATTAGCCATTGACATTTATTTCAAGCCTCCGCCTTTTGTTCATACAGTTCAAGCACCATTCTCAGTGCTGTTTCTGTTGTAAGCATACGGATCTTTCTTCTGTCCAAATTCTCATATTCTTTATAAAGCTCAAGCCGTCTGACTATTTCTTTCTGACGACTTCTCACTGAAACATATACAGTTCCCACAGGCTTTTCCTGAGAGCCGCCGCTTGGGCCTGCTATACCAGTAACAGCCACTGCACAATCTGCACCGAAAAGCTTCAGCGCACCCTTGCTCATCTCACTGGCTGTCTGCTCAGAATAAACAGTATACTGCTCCAGCGTTTCCTTTTTCACGTTCAGAAGCTTCATCTTTATTTCCTCCGTATAGGTGCAAGCACCGCCGAGGAACATTTCCGACGCTCCCGAAACGGAAGTGATCGTCTGACTTATCATTCCGCCTGTACAGCTTTCCGCAGTACACAGCTTCCGACCGCTCTTTATCATATATTTTACTACACTTTTTGTAACTATGTCAATACTATCTGTAACCACTTTGTCACCTTCAGCAAATTTCATAGTAATAATCACCCCTTTTAGTTATATATTGCACATAAAAAATCGGCTCTTTTTGTCCATTTTGTTAATTCGACGTTTTTTAAAAACCAATGTTAATAGCAAATTCTGCAAGCAGATGTTACACTTTTGTTACCAAATTACTGATTTTTCATTATTAGCAAGCCCATTCAACACCCTTTCGGACGCAAAGAAAAGCCCTGAAAATTCGGGGCTTTTCGGCATTTTTCACCATGGAAAGACACAATATTCGGGTACAAAAAAGCGTACAATTAAGCTACAAGCTGTTACAGTTTTAACCTGTTTGTAACCTTTTCACAGACACCACGCAACGGGTGTACGCCATGAAAATACGCTATGCGTTTTTGATAAGATAAGGCTTTGTTCCCTCGATAGCTTTCTGGATATAAGGCTCCCAATCGAAAGCGTTCTGAGCGGCTTCAACGTCTGCAAGATTTGGTCTTGTCTTAGGGTGCTTTGGCGTGAAAACCGTACAGCAATCCTCATAAGGGAGGATAGAGGTATCAAAAGTATCTATCTTTCTTGCTATCTCCACTATCTCAGATTTGTCCATACCAACGCATGGTCTGAATACAGGCATACGGCAAGCGGCGTCTGTGCAGACCATTGCATACATAGTCTGGCTCGCTACCTGTCCAAGGCTCTCTCCTGTGACAAGGGCTTGGATATCCTCTTTCTCGCATATTCTCTGTGCAATCTCCATCATAAGTCTTCTCATCAGGATAGTGAAAAGCTCCTCAGGGCAGTTATCTCTCAGAAGCTCCTGGATCTCCGTAAAAGGCACGCAGAAGAAGTTGATATCACCGCAGTAAGCAGTGATTATCTTGGCAAGCTTTTCAACTTTCATCTTCGCTCTGTCAGAAGTATACGGAGGAGCTTCAAAGTGGATAGCGGATATTATCGCACCACGCTTTGCCATCATATAGCCTGCAACAGGCGAATCTATACCGCCTGAGAGAAGAAGCATTGCCTTTCCGCTTGAGCCGACAGGTATTCCGCCAGCGCCCTCGATAGAGCCTGCGTGAACATAAGCGTTGGTTTCTCTTATCTCCACTGTTACTACAACGTCAGGATCGTGAACGTCAACTTTAAGGTGTGGGAATCTTTCAAGTATCTTTCCGCCCATTTCTATACATATCTCAGGGGACTTGAATGGGAACTTCTTATCTGAACGCTTTGCGTCGACCTTGAAAGTTCTCGCAGTTTCCATTTCGTCCTCGATATAGTCAAGTGACTTTGTGAGTATCTCGTTCATATCCTTTTCCAAAACGCAACAGCGACAAAGCTTAACGATACCGAAAATTTTCGACAGCTTTTCCACTGCCATGTCAACATCACTGTCATCATTGAGTGGCTCAACATACAATGTGGACTGCGCCTTTGATACGCTGAACTGTCCGCAGCTTTTAAGTCTTCTTTTTACGCTCTTTGTCATCATGCTCTCGAAGCTTGATTTGTTAAGACCTTTCAGAGCTATCTCGCCATATTTGCAGAGAATGATTTCTTTCATAAATTTTATCCTTTCTTTACGAAAACTGCACAAAAAAAGTCCTCGTCAAAAACCTGTCAAAAGCGACCTTTTTCGCCGTTCCCCTTTATAAATAGTACAAAACATTTGTTTGCGTGTTTTACCTTACCTTGCACAGGTCATTCTGCGCAGACTTTATGCCCTCCATAAGAGCGTCGATATCGGCCTTTGTGGTGTCGATGCTAAAGCTTATCCTGATAGTGGAGTCAAGGCTCTGCTCGGGATATCTGAACTCTTTTAGCACAGAGCTTTTCTTGCCCTTTGAGCAGGCTGATCCGCTTGAAACATATATCTCACGCTTTTCAAGATAGTGGAGAAGCACTTCGGACTTTAACCCATTGACGGCAATGCTTGTGACATAAGGCGAGCCGCCTTTTCGTGAATTTACGAAAACATCACCGTTTTCGTTACACTTTTCTATGAGATAGTCTTGGATATCAGCCGTCTTTTCAAAGTTCGCAGAAACATTCGGCGCAAGCTTTTTCACCGCCGCACCGAAACCGCATATGAGCGGCACTGACTCAGTACCCGAACGAAAGCCTTTTTCCTGTCCTCCCCCAAGCATAAAAGGCGGTATATGAATGCCCTTTTTCACATACAGCGCACCGATGCCCTTTGGAGCATATATTTTATGACCGCTGAGGGATATCATATCGGCATTCAGCTTTTTGGCTTTTACAGGAATTTTCATAAAGCCCTGAACGCAGTCGCAGTGAGTAAGCACCTGAGGATATTTTTTCTTTATCATAGAAAAAGCCTTTTCCACAGGGAGTATGTAGCCGTTTTCGTTGTTCACAAGCATACAGCTAACAAGGAAAGTGTCCTCGTTCACAGCGGCAAAGATGTCACGAGCGTTTATCTCGCCGTTCTCGTCAGGTGATATCCTTATGACCTCACAGCCCATATCTTCAAGCTCCTGGGCAGGATTTTTCACAGCAGGGTGTTCAACAGAGGATATGACAACACGCTTTTTACGTTTTCCGTGAGCCTTGTAAGCCCCGAAAATAGCGGTATTGTTGCTTTCAGTAGCGCCTGAAGTGAAATAGACCTCATCAGGGGTAACACTGAGAGCGTCGGCAATGATCTCACGAGCGTCAGAAACAAGAAGTTCAGCGTCAAGACCTGCTCTGTGCAGAGAAGAGGGGTTTCCGAAGACCTCCAAGCCTTTCATTACAGCCGCTTTAGCTTCATCACAAGGTTTTGTGGTGGCGGCATTATCAAGATATATCAATTATCACAAGTCCTTTCATGTTTTATCGCAATTATTTTTATTATAACATATAATTGTGAATAATGCAAACAAATCGGGAAAGTTAGGAATGAGGAGTGAGGAGTGAGGAATTATGGTATCGCCTGCGGCGATGTATTTTTACAAAGCACAATGCGGCACGGCATTTTCAGCCGCACCGCACAGAGCACTATTTATCACAGTTACAATTACTTCCCCATGAAGCCATGGACAGTCTAATATAATATCCCTGCGCTTCTCCGCAAACAGGACACCTCTCAGGGGCTTGCGTGCCCTCCACGATATAACCGCAGTTCAAGCATACCCACGTTTCAGACTGGGAGGAAGAGAACAGCTTTCCCTCTTTCATAAGCTTGCCAAATGCCGCAAAACGCTTGCCGTGAACATTCTCTATCTTGGCGATATTCGTAAAGTCCTGCGCTATCTTTCCATAGCCCTCCTGCCTTGCGACCTCAGCAAATGCAGGATAAACGTCGTCTGATTCCTGACGCTCGTTGTGGTCTGCCATACCAAGCAAGGTACACATATCCTCCGAAATATCCACAGGATAACCGCCGTCAACAAACACGCTCTCTCCTGACAGCTCTTTGAGATGCTCGTAGAATATCCTTGCGTGAACTTTCTCCTGATCGGCAGTGAATTTGAACAGGTCGGCAAGCACATACAGCTTCTGCTGTCTTGCTTTTTCCTCCGCCATTGTGTAGCGGTTTCGTGCCTGACTTTCCCCTGCAAAGGCTCTCATAAGGTTATCCTTTGTCTTTGAATTTCTGAAATCTGACATTTTTTTATCCTCCTACTTTATACAGTCAGTGTTCCTGACTTGCTTTCCACAAGAATGAGTATCTGCTCCTCCTCAGCGGTCTGTGCATTTATATATACAAGCACGTTCCTGCCGTTTTCTGCCCTGCACCTGAACTCATAACACAGCTTCTCCTCCAAACCGTCGGTAGGGATAAGTGCAAGCCTGCCGGATACTATTTCAAGGCGTGGGGACACGCTCTCTTTCGCTCGGCTTTGGGATATATCCGCTTCGGGGATATCTCTGTCATAGTGGTTCACCAAAAAGCCCTTTGCGTCAAAGCCTAATATCTCTCCGTCGTCCATTGCCACTGAAACTTTTATAAGGTCGGTGTAACAGCACACGTCAAGGTCGCTGTAGGCGAAATTCACTGTGAGAACGTTGTCGATATTCTCATAGTAGGTGGTTTTCATGGACAGTATGCCAAGGTCATCGAGAAAATCCTCTGCTGCCTTTACTCCTTGCTCATTTGTAAGCTCTGTGCTTTCGCTGATACGGCTTTTGAGGAAATATGAGATATATCCACCCTGCTTTGTCACCTCGCAAGCTACCGTCTTATCCTCGTTTGAAAATCTCCAGCATGGCATTTTGCCCTCTACCTCTGAGATATCTGTGAACACTGTGGAGTTCATGTTAAGCCCCAGGGAACAGCGTTCAAGGGCTTTGGTATGTGAAACGTTCTCTGCCTCAGATGTCATGCGTGGGGTACGCTCCATGATATTGTCTGAGAATGGGCCGTCATAAATAAGGCTTGGATAGCTTTCAAAGCTTCCCTCAAAGTCTGAGAAGCCCTCTGTCACTGTGAGCGGGTCGCTCTGCTGTGAGCCTGTTTGGGTGAGGGCTATCTCACCGCTGTTCACTGAGCTTTCAAGCTCCCACATATCTTCGGAAAGTTCTTTGGAAAAGTCATAGAGCGAGGATATGTTCTCATACTCCTCGTCTGTTATCTCCTCGCCGTTCATGAGCCTCTCGCTCACTGCCATGGAGTAGTTTCCTACCTGTGAGAGAAATTTGTAGGTGTTTTCAAGCTGCAGCTCTTCTATGGGAAGCTGTGACAGAGCCGCCTTTGCCGAGGACGCTTCTCTGTAAAGCTTCACCGCAAGCGACTGGTGCATTTTTCCTGAGCCTGCATAAAGTTCCTTTTCAAGAGTGTCGCTCACGTTCTCTACTGCGTCGCACAGGTCGCCCATGGCTCTTGAATAGGTGTAGCTCACACTACGCAACGCCTTTTTTTCACTGCTCATAAGTTGTATATTTCTCACCGCAAGCACACCCACGACAGCCACTGTGAAAGACACTATCCTAACTGCGTTTCGCTTTGATATATCCATTTTTTATGCTCTCCTTTTCTTTTTTCTCCATTATTATGCCAGCTAAAATGCTGATTATTCTCATTAACTGTGCCTTGCAGTGCCATTTCAGGCATATCATGATACACAAAATTTCTTTCCTAATCTTGTGTATCATGAACATCTTTATTTACTTATTATTACATAAATCTCAAAATAAGTGTAATGATTTAACTTTAAAATTACTGAATTGTATTTATCTGTATAAACGCAAATTTGACAACGTGCTGTAAAAGGGCTATAATAAAGGATGTGTAAAAATTATCGTGTAAAATGGCAGAAAAAATGTTAGCTCTGCCTACAATTCTACGGGAGGAAATTATGAAATTTATTCCAAAGCTGACTGGTGTGGTTTTGTCAGCGGCAATAATGGCTCAGTCTGTTCCATTCGTGTATGCGGCAGAGAAAAGCATTGCGTCAAGTGAGCTTTCAAATGATATCCAGATATCAAAGCCTGAATATGCTACAGGCAATATGGAGGCTGATGGTCTTTTAGAGCCTGTCACTGAGGACGACCCTGAGTATCATAAATATCTTGAAAACAACGATCCATACGGCATTATGACAATGTCTGCTCTGTGGGGGGCTGACAGCCTTACTCATCAAAACAGATTCAGCGGTGTTTCAAAGGTCTATGGCATTGACGTTTCCTATTATCAGGGCAACATAGATTGGAAAAAGGTCAAAAACAGCGGAGTGGAATTTGTTATCATAAGAGTAGGCTACCGTGGCTATGGCAGTGCAGGAACGCTTGTGGAAGACCCTAAGTTCAAGACCTATCTTGACGGAGCTACCAAGGCAGGGCTTAAAGTTGGCGTATACTTCTACACGCAGGCGATAACCACAGCCGAGGCTAAGGCAGAGGCTAAGTTCGTTCTTGACAGGATAAAGGGATATTCTCTGCAAATGCCTGTTTATTACGATATCGAGTCTGTTGACTATGACACTGGCAGACTTGACAGCGCAGGGCTTTCCAAGGCTCAAAAGACCGCTCTTTGCACAGCTTTTTGCGACACTATCATAAAATCGGGCTACAGCGCAGGTGTTTATGCAAACTACACATGGCTAAACTACTACATTGACGGAGCAGGACTTGGCAAGAAATATCCTATATGGCTGGCTCACTACACAAGCAACACCAATTATGACCAACGCATGGATATGTGGCAATATTCAGGAAGCGGTACTGTTTCAGGCATTTCAGCCTACACTGACGTAAACGTATGGTATTCGGGCAAGCTTCCACTTTATGTGTCCGACCTTATCTCAGTGAAAAACACCTCCACCTCCAACACATTTGCCTGGAACGGCGCTCCTGACGCAACAGGATATGAGGTATATCAGGGAACAAGCCCTAGCGACCCTAAAAAGAAAAAAATAGGGGATACAAAGGATACATATTTTACAAACTCTAACAAGTCCACAGGCACTATGTACAAATACATGGTGAGAGCCTACAGTGACGCTTCTGGCAAGCGTGTTTACGGGGATTACTCCGAGGTATTCACCACCTGCACGCTTCCTGCGAACATCTCAAAGATATCCGCTTCTGCAAGGGGAACTTCTGTCACAATTAGCTGGGACAAAGTTTCAAAGGCGACCGACTACATCGTGGAGCATTATGTGAACGGTGCATGGAAGCAGGTCGGCACAACTTCAAGCCTTTCATACAAGGTGAATGGTATCACACAGAACGGCGTTAATAAGTTCAGGGTAAAGGCGAGAAGAAATTACAGTGGCGTATACTACAATGGTGGCTACACATATGTAAACGCTGAGGTCACTGACATACCAAGTACAGTAACAGGCATAAGAAGCACTTCAAACACTTCTACATCAAACACCATAACATGGAACGCTTCCAAAAAAGCGGAAGGCTATGAGATCTATCAGTGGATAGGTACTACCGACAGCTACAAGCTCATAGGCACGACCACGTCCACAAAGTTCACAAACTCAAAGAAAAGCTCAGGCACTATGTACAGATACAAGGTAAGGGCATTCAACAATGTTGACGGACAGCGTATCGAGGGTGCATATTCCTCTGAGCTTACCACCTGCACTCTTCCTGCAAACGTATCATTCTCTCTTTGCTCCACTGACGTTGATTCCATAACACTCAACTGGAACAAGGTATCAAAGGCTACAGGCTATCAGGTAGAGATGTACACAAACGGAACATGGAAAACTCTCTCCACCCTTTCGGGAACGAGCTACACTGCAAGCGATCTTTCACAGAACACAGCTTATCATTTCAGAGTTAGAGCCATAAGAAATTATAACTACATAAATTACTACGGTGACTACACTGAAAAGGACATCACCATTCGTCCTGCAAACACACCAAAGGGGCTTTCCTCATCAGTGAACACATCAAGTTCCAACACTATCACATGGGAAAGCGTGAATGGAGTATCTGGCTACAGCGTTTATCAGTGGATAGGCACTACCGACAGCTACAAAAAGCTTGGGGACACTGCTTATCCATACTACACCAACTCAGGCAAGTCATCAGGCACTATGTACACATACAGAGTAAAGGCATATTATGTAAGCGACAATGTTATGCAATACAGCAAGCCTGCACAGGTGGTCACCTGCACGCTCCCTGCAAACGTCACTGTCACAACAGCAAAGCGTTCTGGAAGCAATATCTCACTTGCATGGAACAAGGTATCAAAAGCCACAGGATATGAGATATATGTTAAGTCAGGAAGCAGTTGGAAGAAGCTCACCACAACATCAGGCAAAAGCTACACTGCCAAAAATCTGTCAGGCACTAAAACATTCAGAATAAGGGCATACAGAAAATACAATGGTGTGAACTATTATGGTGCTTATACTGAAAAGACGGTTAAATAGTCACTCGCCGTGACGGGCATTTTACGCCATACATTGTGATATGATACAAATTTGCACCGCTGAATAAAAATGAGGGGCGACCTTAGGTCGTCCCTTTTTTTGCACAATTTTCAATATCCGCACAACATTATTGTAGGGGCTGGCACCCTTGACAGCCCGCTCGAAGCGACAAGATTTGAATTATCCGGAATTTATGCAGAGCAACATTGTGCGGATAACATAAATACGATTGCAGACGAAATGTCAAGGGGACGGGACGTCATATTTCTGCAAAGCAGAAATTGCGCCACTCCCCTACATAGTTTGTGCGTTAAATCACAATACTTTGCTTCCATTTGCTGTAAGCTTGAACTTTGCTCCCAGAACACCTGCCGCACCTCTGCACATAAGCATACGCTGCAGGAAAATGTCAAAATAGTCATACATGGTGCAGATACTTTCGTCTATCTGCAAATTAAGGGATATGACCTTTTTATCAGCATTTATCTTTAAGCTCGCTTCTGTTACCGCATAGTTCACCCTGTCATGGATATCAAAAGAGGACTTATCCTTATTTGACACACGATTTCTTCGCACATCTGTTTTATCACCTATTATCACTGCGGCTGACACCGGGTCTGTTGCGCCCCCTGTTGATTCGTCATGGCTTCCAATGCAGGAAACTATCGTCACCCTATCTTCCAATGGCATATCAGTGTCTTTGAGAATATCGTTTGCAAGTATTGCACCATACTCTGCATGGTGTGTACGATTGACAGCGTTGCCGATATCGTGCATATACCCTGCTATCTTTGCAAGCTCTATGGTATGCTCATCATAGCCGAACTCTTTAAGTATTGCGGCGGCTCTGTCTGCCACAAGAGTGGTATGCACCTCTGAATGGTCTGTAAAACCCAGAGATGTAAGATTTATCCCTGCCCTTTTTATAAATGCTTTTATTTCCTTGTTTTTTCTTATCTCTTTGTATGTCATTGATTTCTCCTGTTGGTTTATGATTATATTTATCTACGCAAGGCTTTTTACGTCCACATAATGTATTGTAGGGGCGAACAGTGTTCGCCCGCATTTGCTCGCCTGCATGAATTTGCGATTATACAAACCATGTCGCTCTCCGAACGGGACGTCGTATTTCTGCAAAGCAGAAATTGCGCCGCTCCCCTACAGTCACTCGCCGTGACGGGCATTTTACGCCATACATTGCAGCATGAGATACACTTGCACCGATCTTTAAAATGTGTAATTATAACCTGCAATTATCATATCACTATCCAAGCTTATATACAATACATTCCGCATTTATTTTACAATATTTTGACACTATACAGGCACAAAATAGCCGTCGATGTGCTCTTTGTCAAGCCCCTCGCCAATGACGATAAACACCGCCTGACCTCGCTCTATAGGCTTAACAGTGATGTTCTTGTGGGTGGCGTTAAGCTCAAGCCACTTGCCCTCAGCGTTTTGCATAAAGCCTTTTACACGAAATATCCTTCCGCACTTGCTGTCGCTCATAAGCCTGCTCACAGCATCTTCCATAGCATTATCGGGAAGCTTCATATTCATAAAATACAAAGAGGTATAAGCTTTATCTTGGTCGAACCACAGCTTTTCGTGGGAATCAGGCTCATAACCGCTGTTGGCTATCCTTTCCATATCATCGTCTGTCAGCTCCGACCAATCTTTCATTATTATCTCAGGCTTAGTCATTCTGTGGCAATGGAACTTTTTCTGCACGGCTTCAAGGTGTTTTAGAGTATCCTCAAGCTCCTGTTTTGTGGCTTCCTGACATCTGCTCATGAGAACTATGCCTGCTTCCGAAAGCTGAGAAGCAAGAAGATAATCAGAAGCTTCCGACAAGTTGGTATCAAGGCAGGCATCTGCAATAGTTATAACGCTTCCTATCTCATACCAATTATCAAGAGGTTCTTCTCTGAGCACATCAAAGAACTCGTCAGCTTCATAGATACCTGACGGCTCCACAATGACCCTGTCAAGACCACGCATACCCATAGCGATAAGCTTAGTCTTAAAACGCCGTCTATGGCAATCCTTATCAGCCGCCGAAACCATTTCAAGGTCGCAATTCTCGTCCAAAAGCTCCTGCAAAAGAAGCATATCCACATTCACTGCACCGAAATCATTCTCCAACACGCCAATTTTACAGCCCTTATCCAAAAGATAACGGGCATATTTTTTTATAAAAGTAGTCTTCCCTGCTCCGAGAAACCCCGTCACAAGGTCTACCTTGGTTTTCTTTTTCTCTGTGTTCATAGTTAATGCCTCCTAATGGTCATATTATACCACATTGACAGTGCTTTGGCAATGACAGAAATAAAAAAAACGCCTTACACTAAGTAAAGCGTATTTTGTACAGGGACTCGCCCTACATTACAAAGTTGGCAGCAAAGCTTATTGAGCGGTGCAAAGCTTGGCAACAAAAAACGCACCCTGCAAGCCCGCAAAGTGCGTAAATACGCTGGTGCGCCAGAAGGGACTCGAACCCCCGACCTACTGGTTCGTAGCCAGTCACTCTATCCAAAAATAAAACCACAAATTTCTTTCAGTTAAACAAAATATCATGAAAATGGCTGCTAAGACTTTGGCAGCTTTTTTGATGATATTTACACATATCATCAAGCATAGACAGGGTAGCTCCCTGAGCGGCAGGACGTTCTCCCCTGCCGCTTTTTCTGTGCTTAATACGGAGAACTTAAACATTTTCAGAAAGGGTGTTTTAAATGGAGAACACAAAAACAAAGATCGTAGCCGTTGCAAATCAGAAAGGCGGCGTCGCAAAAACAACATCGGCATTTAATATTGCCGCTATTCTTGCACAGCGAGAGAAAAAAGTCCTTATGATAGACTTTGACCCTCAGAGCAGCTTGTCAGTATCGTGCATGCAGTACGAATATAACCCTGACGATATCACTATCACTGAGCTTATGTCATCTATCATCAATAAGAAAACCATTGATTTCAAGACGGCTGTTCATCACAACGAGCCAAACAACATTGACTATATTCCTGCGACTATAACACTTTCAGGAATTGAAGTTGACCTGTGCAGAACACGCTGCTGCGAAATGGTGCTGAAACGTGTCCTTAGTAATTACATCGGCTGCTATGACTATATCATCATAGATTGCCCTCCGTCACTGAGCAACTTGCTCTATAATGCGCTTTCCGCCGCAGATATGGTCTTGATACCTGTGCTTGCTCAGGAAATGGCATTGAGCGGAATACCGCTTCTTCTTGACAGCATTGACGATATCCATGAGTACGCTAACCCTGACCTTGAAATACTCGGAGTATTCGCAACATGGACAGAGAAAAACAACACAATGTCAGCTGAAGTAATTGAGTCAATAAAAGCCGCATTCAATGATAAATACCTTGGCAGCATAAGCAAGTCAAAAGCAGCTCAGGACAGCAGCCGTGAGGGTATCGCCCTTTGCAACTATAAAATCAGCAGCACAAATAAATACAAGAATATGCTCGCAGACGAGTATCGTGTAATAGCTGACAAAATAGAGTGTGTCACGGTGACACACTAAGGAGGTTTCAGTATGATAGATATAAAACGCTCCGCAAATCGTCCAAGAGCTAACTTCTCAAATAACTTTGAGGAGCTTCTCATGGATAAGCAAAAGGTGGTTTCACTGCCTATGTCAAAAATTGAGCCTTTCAGCTTTAATGGTGATCCACAGCCCTTTGCAATAGATGAAAATGAGATATCTGCACTTGCCGACTCTATTTCAAAGTGTGGACTTATCACACCGATAATAGTTCGCAGCATTAGCAGCAACAGCTATCAGATACTCAGTGGTCATAAAAGATACGCCGCCTGCAAAAAGCTTATGCACCTTGACATTGACGCCGTTGTTATCGAGGTCACTGATGATAACGTAGCTTTCGATATAGTTTGCCAGGCTAACATTCAGCGTAAAGAGCCACGTCCAAGTGAGCTTTCTAAAATGTTCAATACATACCTAAGTCTGAGGAAAAACGTTTCAGCAGACCTTACAGTAAATGAGATAAGCAATATGTTCGGTATATCCAGAAAAACCATTT
>NZ_LARF01000146.1:0-402 GCF_000980385.1 Ruminococcus sp. N15.MGS-57 | reverse complement strand
AGGCATACAGTACATCATAGCGGATATAGTGCATGGAACACTGGCGTAATCCCTGCCCGTTCTTGCTGCAATGGTAGTACCCGTATGGGTTCTTATTCTGCTTGTTTTCCCCATAGGCTAAAGACCATCCGCAGTCTGCACATTTTATCAATCCTGCGAAAATCTGTGTCGTACCGTTTCTGCGTTTCCTGCGTCTGCTTGCAATCAGCTCCTGAACTTTTTGGAACACTTCTTCAGAAATGATGGCTTCGTGGGTATTTTCCACACGATACCATTCTTCCTGCGGCTTCCGCACCTTTTTCTTGTTCTTGAATGAAATGTTGCTCTGCTTGTTGTGAATGCTGTGACCGATGTAGGTTTCCTCTTTCAAAATGCTCTTGACCTGTGCTATCGTCCACGCAT
>NZ_LARF01000145.1:0-402 GCF_000980385.1 Ruminococcus sp. N15.MGS-57 | reverse complement strand
AGGCATACAGTACATCATAGCGGATATAGTGCATGGAACACTGGCGTAATCCCTGCCCGTTCTTGCTGCAATGGTAGTACCCGTATGGGTTCTTATTCTGCTTGTTTTCCCCATAGGCTAAAGACCATCCGCAGTCTGCACATTTTATCAATCCTGCGAAAATCTGTGTCGTACCGTTTCTGCGTTTCCTGCGTCTGCTTGCAATCAGCTCCTGAACTTTTTGGAACACTTCTTCAGAAATGATGGCTTCGTGGGTATTTTCCACGCGATACCATTCTTCCTGCGGCTTCCGCACCTTTTTCTTGTTCTTGAATGAAATGTTGCTCTGCTTGTTGTGAATGCTGTGACCGATGTAGGTTTCCTCTTTCAAAATGCTCTTGACCTGTGCTATCGTCCACGCAT
>NZ_LARF01000144.1:0-402 GCF_000980385.1 Ruminococcus sp. N15.MGS-57 | reverse complement strand
AGGCATACAGTACATCATAGCGGATATAGTGCATGGAACACTGGCGTAATCCCTGTCCGTACTTACTGCAATGGTAGTGTGCATAGGGATTTTTGTTCTGGCTGTTTACACCATAAGCCAATGACCATCCGCAGTCCGCACATTTTACCAGCCCGGAAAATATCTGCGTTGTGCCATTCTTCTGTCGTCTGCGTCTGCTTGCAATCAGCTCCTGAACTTTTTGGAACACTTCTTCGGAAATGATGGCTTCGTGGGTATTTTCCACACGATACCATTCTTCCTGCGGCTTCCGCACCTTTTTCTTGTTCTTGAATGAAATGTTGCTCTGCTTGTTGTGAATGCTGTGACCGATGTAGGTTTCCTCTTTCAAAATGCTCTTGACCTGTGCTATCGTCCACGCAT
>NZ_LARF01000094.1:0-1660 GCF_000980385.1 Ruminococcus sp. N15.MGS-57 | reverse complement strand
ACCGCCTGAACTGAAACATCTAAGTAGGGCGAGGAAGAGAAATCAACCGAGATTCTGTGAGTAGTGGCGAGCGAAAGCGGAAGAGGCTAAACCATAGGTAGCAATACTTATGGGGTTTCGGACAGCATTTAGTATTGATAATTTCTAGTTGAAACGTGTGGGAAAACGTACCGAAGAGTGTGAGAGTCACGTAAGCGAAAGAGAAAGTCAGCGAGCTGTATCCAAAGTACCGCGGGACACGTGAAACCCCGTGGGAAGATGGGGGGACCATCCTCCAAGCCTAAATACTACCTAATGACCGATAGCGAATAGTACTGTGAAGGAACGGTGAAAAGAACCCCGGGAGGGGAGTGAAAAAGAACCTGAAACCCTATGCTTACAAGCACCGAGAGCACGTCAAAGTGTGATCGGGTACCTTTTGTAGAATGGTCCGGCGAGTTATTGTATGCGGCAAGGTTAAGTGCTTAAGGCACGGAGCCGAAGCGAGAGCAAGTCTGAATAGGGCGAGTAAGTCGTATGCAATAGACCCGAAACCGAGTGACCTATCCATGTCCAGGCTGAAGTGGAGGTAAAACTCCATGGAGGGCCGAACACACGTCCGTTGAAAAGGCCGGTGATGAGGTGTGGATAGCGGAGAAATTCCAATCGAACTCGGATATAGCTGGTTCTCTCCGAAATAGCTTTAGGGCTAGCCTCGTGAAAGATTACTGGAGGTAAAGCACTGAATGGGCTAGGGGTCGAAAGATTACTGAACCCTATCAAACTAAGAATGCCAGATAATTGATTCACGGGAGTCAGACAATGTGAGATAAGTCTCATTGTCAAAAGGGAAACAGCCCAGACCCACAGCTAAGGTCCCTAAACATTGTTAAGTGGAAAAGGATGTGGGGTTGCATAAACAACCAGGATGTTGGCTTAGAAGCAGCCACTCATTAAAAGAGTGCGTAATAGCTCACTGGTCGAGTGACCCTGCGCCGAAAATTCAACGGGGCTAAACAATGTACCGAAGCTTGGGATTCTAAAGTAATTTAGAGTGGTAGGAGAGCGTCGAATAAGGGGTGAAGTCAGAGCGGAAGCGCTGGTGGACTTTATTCGAGTGAGAATGCCGGAATGAGTAGCGAGAATTATGTGAGAATCATAATGGCCGAAAATCTAAGGTTTCCTGAGGAAGGTTCGTCCGCTCAGGGTAAGCCGGGGGCTAAGGCGAGGCGGAGACGCGTAGCCGATGCACATACGGTTGAAATTCCGTAGCCACCGAAAGATTTAAGTACAGGGACGCTTTAGAAGTGATGTAGCCGGGCGATGGTTGACCCGGTCGTAAGGGATCGAAAATGAGTAGAGAAGTCATCATGGAAAGAGACAAGAAAAGCTGTATGTATATTTTAGGTGCCCGTACCGCAAACCGACACAGGTAGATAGGAAGAAGATTCTAAGGCCAACGGGAGAAGGGTTGTTAAGGAACTCGGCAAGTTGACCCCGTAACTTCGGAATAAGGGGTGCTCATGAAAGTGAGCCGCAGAGAATAGGCCCAGGCAACTGTTTACCAAAAACACAGGTTTGTGCTAAATCGAAAGATGACGTATACGAGCTGACGCCTGCCCGGTGCTGGAAGGTTAAGAGGAGATGTGCAAGCATTGAATCGAAGCCCCAGTGAACGGCG
>NZ_LARF01000035.1:0-24172 GCF_000980385.1 Ruminococcus sp. N15.MGS-57 | reverse complement strand
ATCGATGAGTATACCAGGATAAGATTTTTATACGGATATGAGGAGCAAAGCACCTGTTCTTCAGCAGACTTTGTAAAAAGGCTGGTGAAATGGTACAAACGCAGAGGAATAACAGTGAAATGTATTCAGACCGACAATGGATTTGAATTTACTAACCGCTTTTCGCCAAGCAAAAGAGACAAGAAAACGCTGTTTGAGAATACGCTCTCACAACTTGGCATTGAACACAAACTCATTCGTCCATATACGCCCAGGCACAATGGCAAAGTAGAGCGCAGTCACCGAGAAGATCACAACAAATTCTATTCGTGCCATAGGTTTTATTCCTGCGACGACTTAAACGTGCAGCTAGCTGCACGTTTAAGTCGAACAAACAACCGTCCTATGCGTCCCCTCAAATGGTTTTCGCCTATCGAATTTCTTAATAATAGTGTCCAATATGATTGACAAACCTACATATGTCATACAACGTTCAAAAAAAATTTCTTTTTTGCCCATTTAAACATATTTTTATACCTTTCATTGGTGTTTTTAACGATTGACAGCCGTTCTGTCAGGAATCAGCGTTATTTAGCGGTTTTCTGCTCGTCAAGGTCAAAAGATATCAGAGGGTTTGCGTCATTGGCCACCTTAGGCAGAACGCCGTCCCACTTATCGATGGTCTGATACTTTATAAGCTCGTTTGAAAGAGATTCAGAGATAGTCTTGTTGGCTTCTGCCTGAGCTTCAGCCTTGGTCTTTATGGAAGTTGCCTCAGCGTCTGCGGCAATAACCTTTTTCTTAGCCTCCGCCTCAGCTACAACTATAGCCTGCTCCTGCTCGGTCTTTGTTTTCAAAAGATTCTGCTCTGCTACCTGCTTTGCCTCTATGGCTTCATTAAATTCAGATGAGAAATCAAAATTCACAATATTGAATTTCTCTATCTCGATACCGTATTCATCCACCTTTGAAACGAGCTGTGCCTTTATTTCCTCGCCCACCTGCGCTCTGTCAGTGATAAGCTGTTCAGCCGTATATTTTGCACATACCGACTTCATACATTCCTGCACTGTTGGCATAAGGATAACGTTCTCGTAATCTGAGCCGATATTCTTGAAAATGCTTGCAGAAGAAGCCGACTTTATTCGGAAGTTCACCGCTATGGTAGAGTTCACAGTCTGCAAGTCCTTTGAAACTGCGTCAGCGTCAGCCTGATAAACTTGTATCTTGTTTGACACTGTTGTTACACGCTGTGCAAAAGGCACTTTCAGATGCAATCCTTCGTTGAGTGCAGTGTCTGACACCTTGCCGAAGGTCGTCACAACGCCCGTACAGCCTGCCGGAACTATGGATACAGAGGATACGACCACTATTATAGCCGCAACTGCCGCCGCACAAATGCCAACGATCTTTCCTGTTTTTCTTGTTGAAATGTCAATGACCTTTTCTTTGCTCATGATTTTTTCCTTTCATATAAAACAAAGTCTTTCGACTTGCCGTCTAACCAAAGGCTTTCTGTTCTTTGGTTTAATATGATTATATCATAAGCCTTACAAATTAGCAAAGTCCGACAAAGTTCGGGGAAGTCAGCGGAAGTCAGCAGTGAACAGATTTTTTGATTTAGCTCGCTGCATCTCTTGCAATCTCACCTATTCTCGTTCGTTCAAATCCGCTCGTTATTTATGGGCGAAAAAATTCGGCACAGGTCTATAGCCATATTTCAATATATGTAAAAGCTAATATGTTTATATCATTGTCTGCAAAAAGGCATAAAAAAATCGGACTCATTTTACTGCGTCCGAATTTTTTATCAATGTATTGATGAAAGAGCGGGCGACCCAAGGCCGCCCCTACAGATAGGTTTGTTAGCTCTTTTTCTTTGCACTGGATTTTACCGCTGTGAAACTCCACACAAGTCCAGCCGCGATCCAGAAGTATGGTGATGAGGTAACAGAACTTATGTTGAAAAACGCCTGTATCAGATAGCAAAGAACTGCCGCTGATACTGCACAGCCTGTCCAGCCGTTTTTGTCTTTCATAAAGCCTGCTACGAGCTTGCACATTTTTACTATAGTCATAATAAGGAATACTATTGTAAGTGCGAAAATGATGAGTCCTCTTGACTGCAAAAGGTCGATATACTCATTATAAGAGCGGTCTATTATAGCACCTGACTCGAATATCGTTCCCCAGTTGTCTGGACCGGTTCCCCAGATAAGGTTTTGCTCGGCAGTATACATTCCGTCGTCCCACAGATAAGGATATATCCACTGTTCGGTATCATCGCCTCTGCCTGTGCCTGTGATAGAAAGTCTGTCAAAGCTGTCATGGAAGATTATTTTCTCGTCCATAAATCTGAACTCGTTTGAGGCGAAAAGTCCAGCAAAGATCCCTCCTGCGACTATAAAAGCCACAAGGCAGGCTATAAAAGGCTTCTTATCCTTTGCAAAGCCCGACTTTACAGCGGCAATAATAAGAGATATAACATAAACCGCACCAAGTCCCAAGATAGCAGGGACAACACAGGCGAGGATATCAGCCGCTGTCATAAGGGCAAGGGAGATAGCATAGAATATCTTTCTTGCCTTTTTATCATCATAGAGCATACCATTAAGCGCAAAGGCAGATATCACTGTAAGCACTGCCGCCAATGCAAAAGGCGTACACAAAAAGCCTGTTGCGATATATTCCTTTGTATAGGTCATACCGCCTGATGAGAAGCCCGAGAATATCTCTTTGAAATAGTTTGGAACTATTTTTGCGGTAGCAGGTATAGCCTGCAAAATTCCCACGATAGCTTCAAATGCGCCTATTCCTACGATAAAGTCTGAAAGCTTTATCCTGCGGTCGTCAGCCGTAACTGTCATTCCTGCGGCAAAAAGTCCCCAATAGCCAAGTATGGTGAGCATACCCTCGGAGCGGTCGAGATAGCCGTAGAAAGATGTGAAGATATCCGCTGAAAGCAAGCAAGATATCACCGACAGAAGCACCACCGCAAGTGGTACGATAAGGCTCTTGTTGTCTTTAAGCTCCACCTGCTTTTTCATGTTGGCAATAAGGAAAATGATAAATCCCACAAAGCCGACCGCAAGCACAGCGGCAGATATAAAGAATATAAATTTTTCGTTCAGATAAAGAGTACGGTTGACGCTTTCATCCATACCATATTTGATATTCTGTGTGAAATAATACGGAATTGTGATAACGCACAGAACAAGCACAGCAATAATGCTGTAAACTCCGCACAGCTTTTGTGCAGACTCGGCAGACATATTCAGGATAAAATCCGACTTTTCCGAACTGCCGAAAAGGTGCTTTTTACCTTGATTGGTAGTGACCTCTTTTTTCTCTTTTGCTTTTGACATAAAAAATCCCCCAAAAAGCATAGATATTTTATTATTTTATGATTGAAAATTAAAAATCAATCGCCGCAGGCGATACCTTAATTCCTCATTCCTCATTAAAAACAGAGTGGGAAATAAAAAAGCAGGCAAACCCTAAAGTCTGCCCGCTGTTTACACAATTTACTTTGCGTATTCGATAGCTCTGCTCTCACGGATAAGATTGACCTTGATCTGTCCCGGATAATCCATTTCAGTTTCGATTCTCTTAGCGATCTCACGAGCAACGAGCACCATTTTTTCATCGTTGATCTTCTCAGGCTGTACCATGATACGAACCTCACGGCCTGCCTGTATAGCAAAGGATTTCTCAACGCCCTCGTAGGACGTGCAGATCTCCTCAAGCTTCTGGAGCCTCTTGATATAGTTCTCATAGTTCTCGCTTCTTGCTCCCGGTCTAGCGGCGCTTATTGCGTCTGCCGCCTGAACAAGTGCCGCAACAACAGTTCTTGTTTCAACGTCGCCATGGTGAGCCTCGATAGCATGAATAACTTCAGGGCTTTCCTTGTACTTCTTACATACGTCAACACCTATCTGAACGTGCGAGCCTTCTATCTCATAGCTGAGAGCCTTTCCTATATCGTGGAGCAGTCCTGCTCTTCTTGCCAGATTTGCGTCAACGCCAAGCTCTGACGCCATCATTCCTGCAAGGTGAGCGACTTCAATAGAGTGGTTGAGCACGTTCTGTCTATAGCTCGTTCTATAGCGCAGACGTCCAAGAAGCTTAACAAGCTCGTGGTTCACGCCGTGAACATTGGTTTCAAGAATAGCTCTCTCGCCCTCCTGCTTGATCTTCAGCTCGACTTCACGCTTAGCCTTTTCTACCATTTCCTCAATGCGTGTAGGGTGTATACGTCCGTCCTGGATAAGCTTTTCAAGTGCGATCCTTGCGACCTCTCTTCTCACCTGATCAAAGCACGAGATGGTGATAGCCTCAGGAGTATCGTCAATGATAAGATCAACGCCTGTGAGAGTTTCGATAGTTCTGATATTTCTTCCCTCACGTCCGATTATCCTGCCCTTCATCTCATCATTAGGCAATGCAACGACTGACACTGCTGATTCAGACACCTGATCGGCAGCACACCGTGAGATAGCAAGCGAGATATACTGTCTGGCCTTAGCCTCACAGTCATCCTTCACCTGATTTTCAAAGTTTGTGACCCTCACAGCCTTTTCATGCACCAGATCCTCATCCAGCTTTGAAAGCAGATAATCCTTAGCCTGATCAACAGTGAACTGAGATATCTTTTCAAGCATATCGAGCTGTGACTTCTTGATCCTGTCAGCCTCAGCTACCTTTTCGTCAGCATTTTTCAGCTTGTTCTGGAGAGTTTCTTCCTTTTTCTCCAAATTATCGAGCTTTCTGTCGATAGACTCCTCTTTCTGCTGAACACGTCTTTCCTGTCTGGAAACTTCGATCCTTCTCTCTTTAAGCTCTTTTTCCGTTTCCTGGCGTGACTTGTGGATCTCGTCTTTCGCCTCGATCAATGCCTCTTTTTTCAGAGTTTCAGCGTTTTTCTTTGCGTCGTCAACGATACGCTCCGCTTCCTTTTCCGCAGAGCCTACAGCAGCTTCGGCTGTCTTTTTGCGATAGCTTATACCCTGTTTGAAGCAGATAAATCCGCTCACACCGGCACCAAGAACAAGAGCAACTACACATAGTAGAATAGCAATACCTGGTTCCATGTATAGCTTTCCTCCTTCTTAGAAAGTATGGATATCCATATTTTGTGCGTAAAAAACGCATGAAAAAAGATATCCACCTGATATTAAATTGTAAAGATACAAAATTGCAAAATTTATTTTATAAAAAACATCAGAATAATACAAAAAACTATACTTCATCTTTCAGTTATATAAAAATTATAATGCATAATATTATTGTATAATAAAACTTCTCTGTTGTCAAGAATTTTTTTAGTTAAATCCACAAAATTATATATTTTCTAACAAACCCCTTGACAAGCGGGTGAAGAGGTGTTAAAATGTTAGTCGAAGCAAAAGATAAAGTCTTTTGCAGTTATACTTGAAAGCTTTGACGGGGAAGCCCCTCGGCGAAAGGTCTTTTCAGAGAGCGCCGCACGTTTTTATACGAGCTGTGAGCGGTGCAGGACTATGCAGAGTGAGGATACCGCCCCTGAGTGCGTTTAATACACGCCGCAGGCTCAGCGTTAAAGGAGCGGCTAATGAGTTGTGCAGGAAACTGCGCATGAAGTTGGGTGGAACCACGATATCATCGTCCCATAGGATATTTGTATCCTATGGGACTTTTTTGTTATGTAAGAGGGTGATGATACTATGAAAGACAGGAAGGCCATGAAAACAAGGCGTATCCTTGCGATCATTTGCTATACCATTGGGTTTTGCGCTTATGGTGCAGCGGGATATGTTTGCTGGTTATCATGGAACGGGACTATATCCGACAAGCAAGGGTTTCTCACCTTTCTGCCCATATGGATAGTATCATACTGGTTCAATACATTTTTCTCTCAGCTTGTTTGCAGGGTGAAAAAAGACGGCTCCAGGCAATGGGCTATCAAAAAAAGGGCAAGGCACATTTTGAGCGACATTTCAACGGTGCTGAGCGTAGTGCTTCTTTGCTTCTGGATATATGTGTATGTTTCGCAGTATACTGAACTGCTGAACTTCAAATAATATGCCTGTAGGGGTGACCTGAGGTCGCCCACAAAAAACTTGTGATATGTGACGCATTACAAAAAGAAACAACGTGTTTATGCACGTTATAATAAAGAATTACAATATTATATAAATCGGAGGAATCAAAAATGATCAAGCTGAAATTAAAAGACGGCTCTGTCCGTGAGATCGAAAAGGCAATGCCTGCAAGCGAGATAATCAAGGATATCGGCATGGGACTTTACAAGGCTGCCTGCTGCGTAAAGCTGGACGGCGAAGTTTTCGACATGAGAACTGTCGTTGACCATGACTGCCATTTTGAAGTCATGACTTTTGACTCAAAGGCTGGTAAGGAAACTTTCTGGCACACAGCTTCTCACCTTATGGCGCAGGCTGTAAAAAATCTTTATCCTGAGGCAAAGCTGGCAAGAGGCCCTGCTACAGACACAGGCTTCTACTATGATTTTGAGGTAGAAAAGCCTTTTACGCCTGCTGACCTTGAAAAGATACAGGCTGAAATGAAAAAGCTTGCAAAAGAGGGCTATGCTTTGGAGCGTTTTGAGCTTTCTGCTGACGAGGCTATAAAGCTCATGGAGGAAAGACACGAAGATTACAAGGTAGAGCTTATCCACAAGCATGACGATAAGGGCGAAAAGCTTTCATTCTACAAGCAGGGTGATTTCGTTGACCTTTGCGCAGGTCCGCACATAATGAGCGTTGCACCTATCAAGGCTGTTAAGCTTCTTTCATGCACAGGTGCATACTGGGGCAAGGCAGAGGACGGCAAGCAGCTCTCAAGAATTTACGGAACTGCATTCCCTAAGGCTTCAATGCTCGATGAGTTCCTTAAACAGCAGGAGGAAGCTAAGCTTCGTGACCACAACAAGATAGGCAGAGAGCTTGAATATTTCACAACTGTTGATTGTATCGGTCAGGGACTTCCTGTTATGCTTCCAAAGGGCGCAAGAGTTATCCAGCTTCTTCAGCGTTGGGTAGAAGATGTGGAGCAGGCAAAGGGCTGTCTGCTTACAAAGACTCCGCTTTTCGCAAAGAGAGATCTTTATAAGATATCAGGTCACTGGGATCACTATCTTGACGGAATGTTCATTCTTGGCGACCCATATGACGAGGAAAAAGAGTGCTTCGCACTTCGTCCTATGACTTGCCCATTCCAGTATCAGGTATTTCTTAACAGACAGCGTTCATACAGAGAGCTTCCAATGAGATTGACAGAGACTTCTACGCTGTTCAGAAACGAGGACAGCGGTGAGATGCACGGTCTTATCAGAGTAAGACAGTTCACTATCTCTGAGGGTCACTACATTCTCAGACCTGACCAGCTGGAGGAAGAGTTCAAGGGCTGTTTGGAGCTTGCCAAGTATTTCCTTGACACTGTTGGTCTGCTTGATGACTGCACATTCAGATTTTCACAATGGGATCCTGCTAACCCTAAGAACAAGTACGAAGGTACGGCTGAGCAGTGGGAGCACGCACAGGCTGCAATGAAGACTATTCTTGACGACCTTGGCGTTGATTACGATATCGGTATCGACGAAGCTGCGTTCTATGGTCCAAAGCTTGACATTCAGTACAAGAACGTTTACGGCAAGGAAGACACGCTTGTTACTATCCAGATAGATATGCTTTTGGCTGAAAGATTTGGTATGTACTATGTTGATAAGGACGGTCAGAAGAAGCTTCCTTACATCATTCACAGAACTTCACTTGGCTGCTTTGAAAGAACACTTGCTTATATGCTTGAGCATTTCAACGGCGTTCTTCCTCTGTGGCTCGCTCCTGAGCAGGTAAGACTTCTTCCTATCAAGGAGGGTCATGCTGAATACGCTCAGAAGATAGCCGACAGAATGACTGCTATGGGCATGAGAGTTACTGTTGACAACAGAGATGAGAATATTGGTACTAAAATCAAGGCTGCAAGACTTGAGAGGATACCTTATATGCTCATCATTGGCGACAACGAGGTAAACAGCAACACGGTTACTGTTCGTTCGAGAAAAGAGGGCGAACTTCCTGCAATGCCTGTTGACGAGCTTATCGCTAAGCTTGATGAGGAGATAAAGACTAAGGCGAAGTAATTGGTAGCAAAACATTGAAAGGTGCGTAAAAACGACGTTTGTGGCAACAGACGGGACGTCGAGGGCGCCGTCCCCTACAAATTAATGTATGGGCGAAAACTGTTGTGAGCCTTGCCAAACAACAATTTTCGTTCGCCCGTTGGCTTTTGCTGTCAATGTGTTTTATACAGACGTTTTATGCGATACCGCACAGGGGGAGTTTCTCTTGTGCGGCATTGCCGTTTATAAAATATGGGGCGGACAGGATAAGATCCGCTTCGGGAAAGAGGTAATAGATGAAATCAGATATGATCTGGACGCTTGTGGCATTTGCATTCTATTTGGCAGGAATGCTTCTCATAGGTGCTGCATATATGAAGAAAACAAAAAGCTCCGAGGACTTTTTCCTTGGCGGCAGAGGACTTAACGGCTGGGTAGCGGCACTTTCTGCTCAGGCTTCTGATATGTCAGGCTGGATGCTCATGGGACTGCCTGGCGCTGTTTACGCATTCGGAACGGGGCAGATATGGATAGCTGTAGGTCTGCTTATCGGCACTATACTTAACTGGGCGATAGTTTCGGGCAGACTGAGAAGATACACTATAAGAGCGAACAACTCCTTGACGCTTCCTAAGTATCTTGAAAACAGATTTGAGGACAAGCACAAGATAATGCTTTTGGTATCGTCGGTGGCAATCGTCATATTCTTCCTTGTTTACACAGCGTCTGCTCTTTCGGCAGGTGGAAAGCTTTTCAACTCTATATTCGGTATCGACTACAAGATATGTCTTACTATCGGTGCGGTAGTAATTTTGGGATACACTTTCATGGGTGGATTTATGGCAGTATGTGTAACGGACTTTGTTCAGGGTCTGCTCATGCTGGCAGGAGTTGTGACTATACCTATCATCGCATTTTTCCTTGTTGGAGCAGGAAACGTTATGGACAACATCACTGCAAGCGGTGTTGAGGCACATCACTATCTTAACATATTCAATGATGAAAAGGGTCAGACCCTTTCAGCCATCGACATAATCTCTAAGCTCGGCTGGGCACTTGGTTATTTCGGTATGCCGCACATTCTGGTAAGATTTATGGCTATAAGCTCTGAAAAAGAGGTAAAAAAGTCAAGAGTTATCGGCTGCGTATGGTGTGCAATATCCCTTTGCTTCGCTTGCTTTATCGCTATCGTGGGCAGGGCTTATCTTGTACCTGTGCTTGAAAACAGCAAGTCGGAGAACGTTTTTATCGAGATGATACAGAAAGTTTTCAATTCTGATATCGGTCTGCCATTCGTCGGCGGAATTTTCCTTTGCGGAATACTGGCTGCCATAATGTCAACAGCTGATTCGCAGCTGCTTGTAACTGCCTCATCGGTATCGGAGGATATTTACCACTCATGTATTGCACCTAAGGCAGAGAGCAAGAAGGTACTGCTTGTGAGCAGGATAACAGTTCTTGCTGTAGCGGTAGTGGCATACATAATAGCACTTGACCCTAAAAGCAGTATAATGGGTCTTGTTTCAAACGCATGGGCAGGTCTTGGAGCTTCGTTTGGTCCGATAATACTTATGTCCCTTTATTGGAGGAGAACAAACCTCGCAGGTGCGGCGGCAGGCGTTGCCAGCGGTGCGTTATCGGTAATAATCTGGGACTACATTCCGCTTATAAACGGACAGACTTTAGGTGACAAGACCGGGCTTTACTCATTGGTAGTTGGATTTGCAGTAAGTCTTATACTTATCATTATTGTGAGCCTTTGCACAAAGAAGCCGTCCGAGGAAATGCTGAAGGCATTTGATGATGTCAAGAACGGTGTGAACTGCGGTTGTGATGAAAAAGCATAACAAAGTAAAAGGTCCATGGGTACGCCCATGGACCTTTTGTATTTTATCTTTTAGCTATCATACTTTTCCTTATTTTCGCATCTGAATTCCGTAAACACCGCTTTATTGCCTTTATCCTCATATTTCTGAGCGTAAAGACCAATAACAACTCCCGTGAAATTACCTGCAAGCTCAGTAGACAAAAACTTCGTTTGAGCTCCGCCCAAGTCTATATCTCCCGAAAGCGTTTTCGCCGAGAAATTGTATGTAAAGTTGGAAGCATTACAGCAAAGCACAGCCGAGCTTTCTCCCTGTGGCAATGCTATGACATGATCCTCATGGCGAATATCGCCTATGCAAAGTCTTCGGAATAGCTCGACGCCTTTATCTGTGCGTCTTAACGCTATCTCATAATGCTGATCTGGGGTCATGTAGAACACCAATCCTGCTTCGCCCTCTGTTATCTCGACTTTGCACTCCACGTATAAATTCATTTCTTTCTGTCTTATGCAGATAAAAGCAGGCGAGCCGTCTGCCTCAAAGATCGTATGCTCGTTTGGCGTAAGCTCAAAGCGTTTTTTATCGAGCTTATAAAGGTTCATATCGGGGTTTTGCATAAAGCACCACTCACGTCCGACTTTGGTATTCTCGAAAGTGTATTCTTTCCAAAACTCCTGCCTGATATCCCCGAGTCTGTCGGTTTCAACTTCCTTGCGAGTTGTGCCATTATCTCCCATTGTGAACCAGCCGTTCTCGTCGAAAGTCACTGGTACGAGATAGACTTCTCTGCCTGTAATGTGGTGCATCACCCACATATTTATCATTCTGAACGCAAGGTGGACGCACCAGAAGTTGCCGTTTTCGTCCTCCACAAGGTCACCATGACCGCACCCTTGTATCTCGTATCCACCAAGATTTCTGTTTGTTAGAACTGGGTTGTGAGGATAATTCTCAAAAGGGCCGTAAGGGGTCTTGCCTTTGGCGTAGACTATCATATGACCGTATTCCGTACCGCCCTCAGCCGCCATAAGATAGTATTCGCCCTTTATTTTGTAGAGGTGCGGGCTTTCAAGGAAACGTCCCCCTGCGCCCGTCCATATGGTCTTGCTAGGGGTGAGCTTTTTGCCAGTTTCGATATCTATCTCGCACTGCGTAACTCCATGATTGCCCTCATCGTCCTCGCCGTTGGACATAAAGTAAGCCTTGCCGTCCTCAAAATACAGTGACGGGTCGATACCGCCCTGCTGAACATAAACAGGCTCAGACCATTCACCATGGATATCGTCAGTGTAGACATAGAAATTTCCGCCATTCGTGACGTTGGTCGTTACCATGTAAAATCTGCCATTATTGTATCTTATAGTTGGGGCATAGATACCGCCACAAGAGCCTGCCCCCTCCAACGGGAGCTGACTTTTTCTTGTGAGAACATGACCTATCTGCTTCCAATTCACAAGATCGTCGCTTTCATAGAGGGGAACGCCCGGGAAGAACTGAAAAGAGCTGCAAACAAGATAGTATTTGCCCTCAGCCTTACAAATGCTAGGGTCAGGGTAAAAGCCTGATATGACTGGATTTATGTACTTCATATTGTGACCTCCGTTTATATTTTACAGACATTATAATCTATTTCAGATGGCTTTTCAATAGCTTCTCGTGCAGTATGAGTGAATTTTTGTGCAAATGAAAAAAACAATTTCCGTTTACGATTTTGGAAGTGGGTAGTGGCGATCAATTGGTACGGATATCTAGGCGGAATAGTAGCTTCGATGGGCAAATGCTGTTCTCTCCTATAGATTTTTTGCGGGGATATATGTTAAGTTAAACGTTTTTGATAGCGTGTTCAGTATAAAAGTTACAAATTGTAATTTTTGCTCCGACATTTGTTCGTATGGCATATAACAGTCTATATTGGGGGGATATATTTGAATATAGAACTTGTGTTTCTTGTGAAAACAAACAAATATTTTAGTCATTTCGGCAAAAAGCGATAAAATCTGTTGTCAAATTGTAACCTTTATGATATTATGAAGTTGATATACGAAAACGTATAAGATAATTCTGTCAGTTAGGGGGCGTTTGGAATGGAAAAGGGGCTGAAAAAAGTTTTTTCGGCTATGGGCGCAGTATTTTGTGCTGTTATGATGATAATGCTTTGTCAGGTGACAAATGCGGTGAGCTACAGCGAACAGACCGTCACCGTGGACTATGATTATCAGGTCATAGACTCTTTTGAGGGCGTTGACGCTAAATACGTTCTCGGCTATTCCGACACCGGTTATTACTGCTGTGCAGGATATGTTTCACGTTTTTATGAAGAAAAGTTCGGCGTTACAGTATACAACATAAACATGGTGGACGACAAGCCTAGCGTGTACTGCTATGGCAAAAGGGCGGAGCTTCGTGAAGTGAAAACTCCGCAGGCAGGGGACATAATGCAGGACAAGGATTACTCTCATGTTGCCATTGTAAAGGACTGTCAGGGTACGACGGCCACGCTTATCGAGCAGAACTACAAATGGACTTGGAACGACACTGTTTACACTGTGAAAAACAGAAAGGTACTTACTAACAATCACTATTTCTACAGACTTTACATAAACGGCGTTGCGCAAAGCCTTGACATCGACACAACAAGACCTGTTATCGCAAACGCAGGCTGTGAGAACATCACTGGAAAAGGCTACACTGTTAAAGCGGATATTTCTGACAACAGGGCTGTGGCTTCGGTAAAGGTATCCACTTATTTTGAGGGTAACAAGGCAAAGACTATAAGCCGTGTTTACACATCGGCGGTGAACTCGCTTTCACACTCAGTAAAGGTAACTGACCTTGGGAGCAAGGACGGATATTATATTACAACCATAACGGCTACTGACGAGGCCGGGAACAGCTCTGAGCAGGTCATAAAGACTTATGTTGACACAACTGCGCCGACCATATCGGGGGCAAAGGTGGAGAACATCACAGCAAAGGGCTTTGATGTTTCTTGCAATGTGAGCGACAAGAGCGGAGTTTCAAAGGTGGTCTTCCCTGCTTACCCTACAAAAAATGGTGAAAGTGCAAAGAAATACGCAGGCGGAAAGCTTTCGGGTGGCAAGGCTTCGGCTTATGTTTCTGCTGAGGACTATTCAGTAAAAAGCGGTGAATTTACCGTTAAGATAACGGCTTATGACAAATACGGAAACAGCTCAACAAAAACTATAAAGGCTAGCATAAAGCCTGCGGCTTCGGTAACATTGGATAAGGCTTCACTGACTCTTGACAAGGGCAAAAGCAGTGTTATTTCTGCAAAAATGGGTGGCGGAAGCGGTCTGACGGACTTTGTTTCCTGGAAGTCTTCTAACAGCAAAATTGCTTCTGTGTCAAACGGAAAGGTCACTGCAAAAGGGGTTGGCAGAGCAACTATCACGGCATACACAACAGGAGGAAAAAATGTTAAATGTACCGTCACTGTAAAGGGTAAAATCAGTGACAGCAGTATTTCGGCTATAAAGACGCAAAGCTACACAGGGAAGGCGGTTTCTCCTGCGCCTGCAGTGACATATGGTGGCAAAAAGCTTGTAAAGAACACTGACTACACTGTGAGCTACTCAAAGAACACAGCCATAGGTCAGGCAAGCGTAAAAATAACAGGCAAAGGCTTATACAAAGGCACAAAAACTGTGAACTTCAACATTCGTCCTGCCACAGTGACGAATCTAAAAGTTTCTTCCACCGGTGAAAAGAGCGTTAAGCTTTCTTGGAAAAAGGTTACGGGTGCTGACAGCTACGCTATATACAGATATGACAACACAAGCAAGAAATGGCAGAGGATTAAAACTGTAAAGGCTGTGAGCTTCACTGACAGCGGACTTGCTCGTGCAAAGGGATACAGCTACAAGATAAAGGCTGTGAAAAAATCTGGCGGAAAAGAATACATCTCGGCTAGCTACTCAAAGGCTGTAGAGGCTGTCACAAAGCCTGCAAAGGCTTCATGCACGGCTAAATCAGCAGGCAGCGGCAGCATTGAGGTATCATGGAAAGCTGTTGGGGGTGCAAGCGGATATGAGATATACTCCTCTTCAAATGGCAGTGATTATGCGAAGTCGGCAAAGGTGGGTGGCTCTCAAAAGAGTGCTATCGTATCAGGATTTGAGCCTTACTCACTTAGAATGGTAAAAGTAAGGGCTTACAAAACTGTGAACGGAAAGACTTCTTACGGGGCTTTTTCGCAGGCGGTTATGGTTATTGTCAGGTAGGCTGGATACAGAAACATATGATATAAAATAAGCAAGTGATAGGAGATATGCGGGCGACCAAAGGTCGCCCCTACGATAGTTCAAGCATTGTAGGGGACGGCGCCCTCGACGTCCCGATTTCGGAACGTTACCATTTGTAAGATTGCAAAAAACTTGTGTAATTTCGCCATATATCATCAGTCGCCACTACGATACATGACTGGTACGCTACACAATTGAGGTAAACCAAACAAGCGAATGATGTTCGCCCCTACATTTTTATTGCTACACAAAAAAGGACAGCACTTTGGAAAAATGCTGTCCTTTTTCTATATTCATATGGGTCTATCTTTCCATTTTCCAGAACTCTACAGAGTATGGCTTAAGCTCGCTGCCGCCACCAAAATCATGGATAGTGCCTGTTAGAAGCTCCTCTGCCTGACCGCAGCCTGCGTCAAAGTGAGCTGTGAAAGGCTGATCGTCAGCGTTTATTGCAACAAGGACACGCTCACCCTCGAACTCACGCTCGATTATACACTGCTTATTGGTAAGAACAGGTATTTTGATAGAGCCATAGCAGAGAGCCTTGCTGTTTTTGTGTGCCTCTGCCATTTTTGAGATAAGCTCTGTAAGGTCGTTCCACTCAGGCTTTTCAAAGCTTACACGGAGAGCAGGGTCGCCCTCGCTCTTGTTTGCCTTTGTTCCCCACTCTGAGCCGTAATATACGCATGGGATACCAGGCATACCAAAGAGCATTCCATAGATAAGTGGCAAATGACGCTCATTTGTGAGCTGGCTCGCTATTCTTGATACGTCATGGTTATCAACAAAGCACAGCAGGTGCATTCCTCTGTATCTGCACCAGTTCTCAGGTCCGAACTGATTTTTCAGAGAGTGGCATATCTCAAACATATTCATGCAGTTGAAGCTTGAATAAAGTCCCTTATAGCACTCGTAGTTCGTGCAGGAATGGAGCATTTCAGGATTTACCCACTGAGCGTAATCACCATGTAGAAGCTCGCCGATAAGGACGAAATCCTGCTTGAGCCAATCGCAATGCTGTCTGAGGCGCTTCAAGAAGTTCTTATCAAGGCAATATGCAACGTCAAGGCGGAGTCCGTCTATATCAAACTCCTTGACCCAATTTGTTATGCATTCCAAGATATGATCCACTACCTGCGGATTGTTGAGGTTCAATTTAACAAGGTCGAAGTGACCCTCCCAGCCTTCATACCAAAGTCCGTCATTATAGTTGCTGTTGCCACCGAAATTGATATGGAACCAATCTTTATATGGTGAGTTCTCACGGTTTTTCAGAACGTCCTGAAAAGCCCAGAAGCCTCTGCCGACGTGATTGAAAACGCCGTCCAAAACTACCTTTATGCCGTTTTCGTGAAGCTCTTTGCAGACCTTTGCAAAGTCCTCATTTGTGCCAAGGCGGCAATCTATCTTGCGGTAATCTCTGGTATTATAGCCGTGAGTGTCGGAATCGAACACTGGTGAAAAATAGATAGCGTTGGCACCAAGCTTTTTGATATGAGGTATCCAATCTATTACCTTTAATATTCTGCTTTCCTCTTTGCCGTCATTCTCAAATGGCGCACCGCAGAATCCAAGAGGATAGATCTGATAAAATACACTTTCGTATGCCCACATAATATTATCTTCCTTTCTGATACTAATAGAAAATGTTGTTCGCAGATGAAATATGATTTGCTGAGAAAAAAAACTGTTCGCCCCTACAGGGGTGGCAGGACGTTTCTAGTCCTTAAATTTCTCAGCTTATTTATATTTTATGAGATATCTGCGAAACTATAGTTAAACTGTACAAAATACAACACTATTATTATATCAAATCCCAACATATTTCTCAATACTCATTTTTCATTAATATAATCCACACTTTTGTGCATTTTGTACAACTATTGACAAATCAATCGTGAAATGATATTATATTTATAACAAATGTCAAGGGTTGATTTTTGGTAAAGGCAGGGATAAAAATATGAAGAAGATACTTGTGCTTTTCACAGGCGGAACTATCGGGAGCATTACTACTGACGGCATAATAGATGTTGAGCGTGAGGGAAAATACGCTGTTGTGGAGGCTTACAAGAGTGCATACGGCGATGATGTGGAATTTGAATGTCGACAGGTACTTAATATACTCAGCGAAAACATGGGGTTTTCGGGGTGGGAGAAAATAATACACGAGATAAACAGCATTGACACGGCTTTATACTCGGGAGTTATCCTCACCCACGGAAGCGACACGCTGGCTTACACTTCTGCTCTGCTTGGAATGTATTTCAGGCATTTTGATATACCCCTTTTTATTATCGCAAGCAACAAACCCATTGGCGAGAAAGGTTCAAACGGACTTTTCAACTTCACCTCGGCGGTGGGGCTTATAAAAGAGGGAAAATACAAGGGCGTTTTCACGCTGTACGAGAGGGTCATGCTTCCTACTAGGGTGATACCTGCAGACACCTGTCGGGACAGGTTCGGGGTATATGGTTATGACGGCTTCAATGATTTTTCGGTTTTCAGCGGAGTGAGCGAGAATATGCTGTCACGCCCTAGGGAACGGATTTTCCATAATGATGTCAAATTTGGGAAGCGTGTTCTTTTTATAGAGGGTTATCCTGCAATGGACTTCGAGTGCTTTGTGCCAAACGAGGACACGGCGGCGGTGCTTTACTCACCTTATCACAGTGCGACAGCCTGCACGGATATTTCTGAGGGGAAAAGCTATGCACTAACAGAATTTATCAAGCGGTGCATAACAAAGAACATTATGGTGTATATTTGCGGTCTGAAAAGAAAAGTGCCTATATACTCCACAGTGGCGGAGATAATAAAGGCAGGCAGCATACCAATATACACCACCTCAGCGGTGGCGGCTTATATGAAGCTTCTGCTTGCTTACAATCAAGAGGAAATGCCTGTGAAAGAGGTCATGGGGAAAGACCTTTTCTTTGAGGAGGTAAAATTCTCATAAACATTGTTTCAGTTATTGACAAAATGCTGAGCTTGTGATAAAATCAAAGTATATTAAAATAGTATATTTAGAAAGAATTACAACGGAGGTAATAAAAATGGCAGACACAAAAATTTCAGACTCAGTTATTTATATTGGTGCAGACGATCATGACATTGACCTTTTTGAGAGCCAATATGTTGTGCCAAACGGCGTTTCGTACAACTCTTATGTTATCATTGACGAGAAGATAGCGGTAATGGACACTGCTGACCCTAGGGTAACGGACGTTTGGTTTGACAATCTTGAAAAGGCTTTGGGTGGCAGAAAGCCTGATTATCTTGTTGTTCAGCACATGGAGCCTGACCATGCAGGAAACATCAAAAAGCTTGCGGAGAAATATCCTGAAATGAAGATAGTGGGAAACGCAAAGACTTTCCCGATGATGAAACAGTTTTTCACCATTGACGGACTTGACGATAGGTCTGTTGTGGTAAAAGAGGGGGACACGCTTTCTCTTGGAAGCCACACGCTTCAGTTCGTAATGGCACCTATGGTACACTGGCCTGAGGTAATGGTGACATACGAGCAGAGCGAAAAGCTTTTGTTCTCTGCTGACGGATTTGGAAAGTTCGGCGCACTTGATGTTGATGAGGACTGGGCTTGCGAGGCGAGAAGATACTATTTCAACATTGTGGGCAAATACGGTGCACAGGTGCAGGCACTGCTGAAAAAGGCGTCGGCACTGGACATAAAGATGATACTTCCTTTACATGGTCCTATACTCAAAGAAGACCTTGGTTACTATCTTGGACTTTACAACACATGGTCAAGCTATCAGCCTGAGAGCAAGGGCGTATTCGTTGCATATGCTTCAATACACGGAAACACTGCAAAGGCGGCTGAAAAGCTTGGTGAGATGCTGAAAGAAAAGGGTGCTGAGAAGGTAGTTATCAGCGATCTTTCAAGAAGCGACATGGCAGAAAATATCGAGGACGCTTTCAGATATGACAGGATCGTACTTATGGCAAGCAGTTATGACGGCAGTGTATTCCCTGTTATGGAGGATTTCCTTATGCACCTTAAGTCAAAGAACTATCAGAACAGAAAGATAGGTCTTGTGGAGAACGGCTCATGGGCGCCTACTGCGGCAAGAGTTATGAAGGGCTATGTGGAAAACTTCAAGAATGTTACCATTGCTGAGCCTGTTGTGACTATACGCTCTACGCTTAATGAGGCTTCAGAAAAGGCTTTGGGCGAGTTGGCTGAGGTCATGGCTAAGGGTGAATAAATTTCGCTCAGTCAGATAAATCAGACACAAAAAAATGCGGGCGGCCAGAGGTCGCCCCTACAGATATGAAAAAGGCAGGACGTTTTGTCCTGCCTTTTGTGTTATATCACATTGCCGTCTGTGGTGATTATTCTTACTGCCACGGGGATATTTTTGCCGCTGTCGGTGACTGCTTTTCTTACTGCGTGTTCTATTCCGCCACAGCATGGAACTTCCATTCGGGCTACTGTTATGCTGCGGATATTGTTTCTTTTCACTATCTCGCCAAGCTTTTCGGAATAGTCTGTGGCGTCAAGCTTCGGACAGCCTATGACGGTTATTTTGCCTGTCATAAAGTCAGAATGGAAACTGCCGCAGGCATAGGCTGTGCAATCCGCAGCGACAAGCAGGTCTGCACCGTCAAAATATGGTGCGTTCACAGGTACAAGCTTTATTTGCACAGGCCACTGCATAAGCTGTGACGGAGTTTTTGCTGACGGGGTATCTACCGGGGCTGGCTTTTTGGCAAAGGTTTTCATCATTGAGCCTGGACAGCCATGGAAAACAGGCTTGCCAAGGCGTTTTTTGTTTTCTTCCACTGCCTTTTCGTCATAAGCGGCGGCTTCTCGCTCAACAAAGGATATGGCGTTCGTTGGGCAGGCTGGAAGACAATCTCCAAGACCATCGCAATAATCGTCACGCATAAGCTTTGCTTTGCCGTTCACCATGCCTATTGCGCCTTCGTGGCAGGCTTTAGCACAAGCACCACAGCCGTTGCACTTTTCTTCGTCTATTTGTATTACTCGTCTTATCATATGGTTACCTCCGTATTTTTATTGATATCTTTCGTTTCGGCATAAAGCTCTTGACTTCATGATATGATTATAATATAATCTTATCACAAAGTCTGTTGTAATTACAACAAAAGCATAAAATTATTTCGTAAAAATGAGGAAGATAAAATGGATAATAAATACATCAAGATAATAAAAGGCACTCCCCTTTTCCAGGGCATGAGCGACGAGGAGATAGCTCAGTTTCTCAGACCTGACGGCAGTGGCATAAAAAGCTTTCGCAAGGAAAGCTATATTTTTCACGCAGGAGACAAGACCGCTTATTTCGGCATACTTCTGGAGGGCAAGGCGCTTATCGAACGTGACGAGCTTTGGGGTGGCAGGAGCATAATCGCTCCTTTAGAGGCAGGACAGCTTTTCGGAGAGGTCTATGCCTGCACAGGTGAACCGCTGGGGGTGAGCGTATGTGCAAAGGAGCAATGCACAGTGCTGTTTTTATCCCCTGAGTCTATTATAAAGGAAAGTTCAACGCTGACGGCTAGGCTTCTAAAGATAACGGCTATGAAAAATCTCAGGCTCAACGAAAAAATACAAGTGATAACCCCAAGGACTATCAGAGAGCGTGTTATGGCTTATCTTTCTTCGCTTGCAAAGAAAAGCGGATCGCACATTGTCACGACAAATTTCGACCGTCAACAGCTTGCAGATTTTCTCTGCGTTGACCGCAGTGCGCTGTCAACAGAGCTTGGAAAAATGCACCGTGAGGGGCTGATAGATCTAAATGGTCGGGAGTTTATACTGCCTGAAAACTGCTCTCGTGGAACGTGATTTGTTAATTTATATGTAAATAATAAGTCATTTAACCATATTCATTTTTTTGGCTCTTTTTAAAGAAAAATTGCATATTTTATATTGACACAACCTGCTTTGTGTTGTATAATATATATAGTGCCGCCGTGACAGTTCATAATTACTTAAACGTTTATTGTGGAAATGTATTTATTTACAAATAGTCACGGTATTGGGAAATTGATTGAAAGGATTGATTGCTTTGGCAAAGAAGAATGAAAGCATAAGCGACAAGATCGTTCGTTTGTATAAGGAGGGCTACTCCATTCCTGAGATAGCAAAAGAAATGGAGATGCCTAAGGATAATGTTCCGAGAATACTTGAAAAGCACTTCCCTGACTATGCAAGCTTTGAACAGCCTGTAAGAGAGGGTGCTGATGAAAACGGCAACGGAAAAAAGAGCGTTTTCAATATGTCTGTAAGCGAGCTTTTCGGAAAGAAGAACAAAAAGCAGGAGAATGTTGAGCCTGCAAGGGTAACTGTAAATCTGGCTATGGACGATGACGGATTTGTTGATCACAGTGTTGCGGCTATCGCCTCAATGCTTCAGAAAGGCAGAAGCGTAAACGATATAGCAGGATTCTTTAATAAAGATCCTGAGGATATCAAGGCTGTTCAGGGCTGCATGGACGAGCATTTCAAAAGAATGAATACATACAAGGGTCCAAAGGTCGACCCTGCGTCTGAGCCTAAGGAAGAGCCTGTTCAGAACATAACTGATCCGCTGGCGGCAAGCCTTGCAAGCGGCATCGCAAAGAGAAAGAGCAATATGTATGCAACAGGTATCGAAACACCTGCAAAGGCTGAACCTGCTTCCGCTCCTGTTCCTCCTGAGGACAATAGCGTTCACCTTGTTACTCCTGAGGCTCTCAAAGAGGCTGAGGAAAAAGCTAAGGCAGAGGAAAAGGCAAAGGCTGAAGCTGCTGTGGCTGAGGAAGTTCCTACAATGGACGAGGTCGAGATGCCGTCCATCGAGCCTATAAGCCTTGATGACACAATGGTGGTTTCACCTGCCCCTGAGTCTACTATGCCGTCTATAGAAGACGAGATAGCTGAAAAGAAAGCTGCGGAAGCTGAAAATACAAATAATAATGAGGAGGGCGAGAATATGGGTATGAGTCCAATGGAAAAAATGCGTATGTTTGCGCAGGAGCAGATCGAGCTGAACAACAAGAAGATCGACGAGCTTAAGGCAAGCATTGCTGAAACTGAGGCAAAGTCTTTGGATCTCGGTAAGCAGGCAAGCGATATCTACGAGGAGATCGTTAAGCTTCAGGAAAAGGCTAAGGCACTCAACGCCGAGAAGGAGCAGGTTGATATTCAGATCAGCCAGGTAAACGCTGAGATCGAAGGCATTAGAAAAGAAAACAACGAATTCAAGAGCTATATGTAATAGCATCTTATTCAAATCATATAAGGCAGGAGGCTTCGGTTTCCTGCCTTTTTTATTTGCGAGGAATGAAGCGGAAAATAGCACAGATGATAAACGAAAGGAGCAGGACGTCGTCCCCTACAGGTGGTGGCAGACTGATGTTTTTTGATTAAAGTCAAACTTTTTTGCCTGAAAGTATTGAAAAATAACGGCAAATATGGTACAATGCTTTTATAAACCTTGAAAGGATATTTTATATGAGCAATATACTTATTCTGGCATTCCTATTCTTTGCAGGGTGTCTGATAGGCTGGGGGATAGAAGTTATTTTCAGACGATTTGAGCCTAGCAACAAAGCAAGAAAATGGATAAACCCCGGCTTTCTTATTGGTCCTTATCTGCCTTTATACGGCTTCGGGCTTTGCACCCTTTATCTGCTGGCAGGACTTGAAAAATTTATACACACTGACAACACGGCTTTGCAGAAGTTTATACTTTTTTTGCTTATGGCTATTGCAATGACAGTGATAGAGCTTATTGCAGGCGAGATATTCATTGTGAAAATGCACGTCAAGCTGTGGGACTACACTGGAAACAAATTCAACTATAAAGGCATAATATGTCCGTTGTATTCGCTCATATGGGCAGCACTGGGCGCGGTCTATTATTTCTTTATACACCCATACATTCTTGACGCACTCAACTGGCTTGCGAATAATTTGGCGTTCTCGTTCTTTATTGGTTTTTTCTATGGTGTTTTTGCTATCGACCTATTCTATTCCCTGAAGCTGGCAGAGAAGATAAAAACGTTCGCAGAAGAGAACGATATGGTCATCAGATACGAGGAGTTCAAACGGCACATCAGGGAAAGTTCAGAGGAGAGAAAAGAGAAATACAGATTTATGCTTTCCATGGGCTCAGGTGCAAGGCTTGGCGAGCATTTGAGAAAGTATCGTGACAAACAGCGTGAGGAGCAACGTGGACACAGGCTCAATGACTTTATATCAAAAATAAAAAAGTCGGATACATGAAAATTAACAAAATAACCATTGACAAAACATCAGCATGGTGATATACTGATTTCATATGTAAAAAACGTTGACGAAGACAGTAGGCTTTATGCGAAAATCTCAGCGAGCCGCCGACAGTGAGAGGGCGGTATGATTAGCTTCAGGCTGAATATCACTTCCGAGTTGCAGGCTGAAAATCAGTATGATAAGTAAGCTTCGCCGCTTTTCCTGCGTTAAAGGGAACGCATATGTCAGTATGCTGAAAAGGTGGTTTGCGAATGGCTTTACGGCTTTCGTCCTGTTTCAGGGCGGAAGCCTTTTTTATTGCATTTTATCTTTATGCGTAACTGATCGTTTATTACAAAATCAGAAAGGATTGATCTTCGTGTACAAAAAGGTTGACACCAATCTGAACTTCGTTCAGAGAGAAAAAGAAGTGGAAAAGTTCTGGGACGATAACAATATCTTTGAAAAAAGTATTGACAGCCGTAAAAAGGGCGAGTCCTATGTTTTCTATGACGGACCTCCAACGGCTAACGGCAAGCCGCATATCGGTCACGTTCTCACTCGTGCTATCAAGGATATGATACCAAGATACCGTGCTATGAAAGGCTATCAGGTACCTCGTAAGGCTGGCTGGGACACACATGGTCTGCCAGTTGAGCTTGAGGTTGAAAAGATGCTCGGTCTTGACGGCAAGGAGCAGATCGAGGAATATGGTCTTGAGCCGTTCATCAAGAAGTGTAAAGAGTCTGTATGGAAATACAAGGGTATGTGGGAGGACTTCTCAGGCACTGTTGGCTTCTGGGCTGACATGGAACACCCTTATGTTACCTATGACAACAACTTTATAGAGTCTGAATGGTGGGCTTTGAAGCAGATATATGAAAAGGGCTTGCTTTACAAGGGCTTCAAGATAGTTCCTTACTGCCCACGCTGCGGCACACCGCTTTCTTCTCACGAAGTTGCTCAGGGCTACAAGACAGTTAAAGAGCGTTCTGCTATCGTTCGTTTCAAGCTTGTTGGCAAGGATGAATACTTCCTTGCATGGACGACAACTCCTTGGACGCTCCCTTCAAACGTTGCCCTTTGCGTAAACCCAGATGAAACTTACTGCAAGGTAGAAGCCGCTGACGGCTACACTTATATTCTTGCCGAAGCGCTTCTTGACACTGTTCTCGGCAAGCTTGCAACCGAGGACAAGCCTGCATACAAGGTACTTGAAACTTACAAGGGCAAGGATCTTGAATATATTGAATACGAGCCGCTTTATGAGTGCGCAGGCGAAAGTGCAAAGAAGCAGGGCAAAAAGGGTCACTTTGTTACCTGTGACAGCTATGTAACTATGTCAGACGGTACAGGTATCGTTCATATTGCGCCTGCTTTCGGTGAGGACGACTCTAAGGTCGGAAAGAAGTATGATCTGCCTTTCGTTCAGTTCGTTGACGGCAAGGGCGACATGACTGCTGAAACTCCATATGCCGGAATGTTCGTAAAGGACGCTGACCCTGAGGTACTCAAAGACCTTGACAAGTCAGGCAAGCTTTTTGCCGCTCCTAAGTTCGAGCATGATTATCCGCACTGCTGGAGATGCGGCTCACCTCTTATCTACTATGCAAGAGATACTTGGTTCATCAAAATGACAGATGTCAAGGACAGACTTATCGCAAACAATAACACTATCAACTGGATTCCTGAGAGCATTGGTAAGGGACGTTTCGGTGACTGGCTGAAAAACGTTCAGGATTGGGGCATT
>NZ_LARF01000143.1:0-443 GCF_000980385.1 Ruminococcus sp. N15.MGS-57 | reverse complement strand
ATGTGGTTTAATTCGAAGCAACGCGAAGAACCTTACCAGGTCTTGACATCCGATGCATAGCACAGAGATGTGTGAAATCCTTCGGGACATCGAGACAGGTGGTGCATGGTTGTCGTCAGCTCGTGTCGTGAGATGTTGGGTTAAGTCCCGCAACGAGCGCAACCCTTACTGTTAGTTGCTACGCAAGAGCACTCTAGCAGGACTGCCGTTGACAAAACGGAGGAAGGTGGGGATGACGTCAAATCATCATGCCCCTTATGACCTGGGCTACACACGTACTACAATGGCAATATAACAGAGGGAAGCAATACAGCGATGTGGAGCAAATCCCCAAAAATTGTCCCAGTTCAGATTGCAGGCTGCAACTCGCCTGCATGAAGTCGGAATTGCTAGTAATCGCGGATCAGCATGCCGCGGTGAATACGTTCCCGGGCCTTGTACAC
>NZ_LARF01000034.1:0-24618 GCF_000980385.1 Ruminococcus sp. N15.MGS-57 | reverse complement strand
AGAAAAGCAGCCTGAAAAAGATATTTTTCAACATTTTAATAATCGGCAAAAACGCTATATTTCTGCCGGTGTGTTTGCTGTACCCTTTTTTCAAGATTAGATAGTTCTTTTTTGCTGTGTGATATATTAAAGCCCGTGGGCTTCCATATCGAGGAAATCCACGGGCTTTGTTGCGCTTTTTTACAGCGCCTTTTATTTATCAGTTATAACCGCAGGCAAGCCGTTTCTCAAACTCAGCCGCAGGCAGAGGCTTGTCAAACACAAAGCCCTGAACAGCGTCACAGCCAACTTCTCTGAGATAGTCAAGCTGCTGCTCAGTTTCAACTCCCTCGGCGATAGTTTCCTTGCCAAGCTTTTTAACCATTTTTATAATGTAATAGAACATTATAAGATCTTTATCCTTGCCCTCATAATCCTTTTCAAGAGGAATAAAGGACTTGTCTATCTTTATTACCTGCAGATCAACGTTCTTTATCATATTGAGCGATGAAAAGCCAGTACCAAAATCGTCCATAGATGTGACGATACCATTAGCTCTCAGACCATTCACGATCTCTGTGATAAGCTCAAAATTCTGATAATCCTCGCTTTCAGTAAGCTCTATTTCTATAAGCTGGTGATCAAGCTCGTATTTGTCGATCAAGGCAACTATATTGCCTATCATATTTTTTTCTTCCAGGTGCTTCCTCGAAAAATTCACTGATATCCTCAAGGGTTCAAAACCCATATCTATGCGTTTTCTCAGCCATTTGCAAACTTCTTCAAGCACATAGTAGTCAAGCTTTATTATGCTTCCGTCATTCGTAAGAAGCGGAACAAACTCCACCGGTGTTGATAACCTTCCCTTTCTATGCCAACGTACAAGGGCTTCTGCACCAAATATCTCCTTGGTTTCGATGCGTACCTTTGGCTGATAATACACCTCGAACTCACCTGCCATAAGCCCAGCCATGAAGTTTGACAGCACTCCCTGAATTTTCATCAGTTCTTGTTTTATATTTTCGGAATACTCTATTACATGGCCTGCACCAACTCGTCTTGCAGCAGCATATGCAATGCTTGCACGAGCCATTACTTCTCTTGGATATCTTATACCCACAGTTGATGAATATCCGATGGTTGCACTAAAAATAAAATCCTTTGATACTTTGCCATCATCATACCTTATGTTCATAAAGCTGAGCATATCAATATATTCTCTGAGCGATTCTTTCTTTACAAGCATAACGAAATTATCGCCGCCAAGTCTTGTGATCATCTCACCATCTGAAAGATTTCGGTATATGGTCTTTGTATAATTACGCAAAACAACGTCGCCCTGTTCGTAATTTAATACCTTATTTACATATTTGAAGTTATGTATATTAAAAAAGATTATACTGAAATCCTCTATCCTGTTTTGCGCTATAAGCATACCGGCGTAATTTATCAAAGCGTCTAAAGTTGCTGCACCTGTTTCGATATCCGTTTTTATAACATGAGTAACAAGCTCCTGCATAATTACCCTGTTAAATTGGATAAAAACAGTGTTTGCGATTATCTCTACGATATTCCTTTGCTCGTTATCAAAGCCATTGGAATTACCAGAATAAAAGGTCACTGTTATAAAGCCGCCTTCAAACAAAGGAAAACTTGCCTCAAAAGGCTCGTTTTCCACGTCCTTCTCTCCGTCATAAAGCACCATGAGCATATCTGCACCATCCTCACAAAGCTTTGTTGCAGGCATTTTCACTGCAAGCTCCGCTCTGACGATGTCAAGCTTGTCTGCCACAGCAGCCACAGCACTTTTCACCTTGGCACTGCATTCGTCCATATCCGCCGAATCTTCATATATCGTTCGGAAGAAAAGCATCAAATCATTATCAAAATTCATTTTTATCCCCACTAATTTTTTATTCAATGATCACGTTCAGGAAAACGTTTTCAAAAATACCTGTACTTACCTTATTTCATTTTACTACTTTTTATAAAAAAGTCAAGCAAGCATAGCAAAACGCCGTCATTTTCCGACGGCGTTTTATCGTCTTAGTAGCTATAGCTGCTCTCACCTACAAACTCCCTTGCAAGGGAATTTACAGGCACACTTTCGAGCATCACCGGCTCTATCTCCTCAAGGGCTTTTAGCATAGGCAAAAAGCGTTCAAAATCCTTATAGCTCCTGCTCTCACGTCGCAGTGTATCCAAAAGATAGTTCTTATACAAGGCAGGCTCATAAGCGTGAAAAGTATCCACTGAAAACTCAGCCCTGTGCTTGTATGGCATTATATACTTGTTCTCGCCAGCCTCAACGCTGTCGAACATATCCAGTGTTTCCGCTGCACTTCTGCCACGGAAAAATCCGTCCCTTATAAGTCTGCGCATAAGCCTGATATAGCAAGGATGCAGAAGCTCACCGTCTTTCAATTCAAGTCTGCTTCTTACACTGACGTACATACATCTTGCATAATCCCCAGCCGCACCTGTGACCTCCGGGTTAAGGGCATGGATACCCTCAAAAACAACTATGTCGTTTTTGTTTCGTCTGAGTTTTTCTCCATCACGCCTGCATTGTTCTGAAAATTCAAACTTCGGCAGAACGACTTCCTCACCGCTGTTTATCTTTTCCATATGCTCATAAAGAAGCTTTCGGTCTATTCTGTCAGGAGATTCATAGTCAGGCTTGCCGTCCTCTCCTATAACAGCGGTGAAGTTATCCGCTGGAAGAAAATAATCGTCCATAGAGATAGTGTGGGTGTGTATCCCCCTGCTGTCAAGTATTTCCTCTATTTTCAACGCTGTTGTGGTCTTGCCCGCCCCTGACGGACCTGCAAGAAGAAGTATCGGCTTTTCGTTATGCTGCTCCTCGATGCTGTCTGCAATGGCAACGAGCTTTTCATTATATTTTCTGTCGCACTCTTCAACAAAAAGCTTTTCGTCATCTCTGACCTTTCTGTTTATAGCACTGACGTGTATCTTTTTCATTGTGTGGTTTGTTCCTTTCGTATGCGTCAGGCAACACCACACATAAAGCGTGCAGTGTTGCCCTGTATCTCATATTATATGTGCAGCAAAAGCTAATCGTTCCACTTCGCACAGATATTATTTATGGTATCAGTGAGCTTTGCAAGGTCTTTATTCGTAAGACCTGAGCTTTTGTTTACCAAAGCCGTCAGCCTGTCAAGAGCGCTGAGCAGACGCTGATAGTTAGGGGACGCACCTGTCTTCTTGACTATCTTTATAGGGGTCGTGTTTTTGAACTCGCCACTTATAAGGTCAAGCTCCGCACCGCTGTATGGTGCAAAGGCGTTAAGCCCGAAATCGTTACGCAAATGCTCCTTATACGCCTCGGCAACTGAATCCTCGCCGTGGTTGACAAAGACTTTCTTAGGCGGCTTTTCATAGCTTTTTATCCACCTGTCCAGACCGTCAACGTCAGCATGACCGCTCACGCCTGGCAGCACCAGTATCTCAGCCCTGACAACGATTTCCTCGCCGAAAAGCTTTGCAGTTTTTGCACCCTCCACAAGACTTCTTCCAAGGGTATTCATAGCCTGATAGCCCACAAAAAGTATGGTGTTTTCAGGTTTCCACAAATTGTGTTTAAGGTGGTGTTTTATTCTGCCTGCCTCACACATACCGCTTGCGGAAATTATTATCTTAGGTGTGTCAATAAAGTTTATGGCTCTTGACTCGTCACTTGTGACAGCAATATTAAGTCCGCTGAAAGTGATAGGATTTATGCCCTTGTTCACATAGGACATTGCCTCTTCATCGAAACATGAATTTTTGTTCTTATTGAATATCTGTGTGGCCTCGATAGCCAGCGGAGAATCCACATACACAGGAAAATCCCCATGACCCGTCACCATATTCTCCGCCTTGATATGCCTTATAAAATACAGCAGTTCCTGAGTTCTGCCCACTGCAAATGACGGTATAACAAGGTTTCCTCCCCTATCAAAGGTCTTTTGAATGACCTCTGCAAGACTCTTTGCATAGTCCTTCGGCTTATCATGGCGACGGTTACCATATGTGGACTCCATTACAACATAATCTGCCTCCGTTATATACTGCGGATCTCTGATAAGAGGCTGGTCAAGGTTTCCTATATCTCCAGAAAATACGATCTTACGTTCTTCGCCGTTCTCTGTGAGCCATATCTCGATACTTGACGAGCCAAGCAGATGACCTGCGTCGATAAAGCGTACCTTTATGCCCTCGGATATCTCCGTCACCTCACTGTATGGGTGTGGGCAAAGGCAGGCAATAGCCGCCTCTGCGTCTGCCATAGTATAGAGTGGCGACACCTCGCCTGTACCCTTACGTTTGCCCTTTCTGCTTCTCCACTCTGCTTCAAACTCCTGAATATGCGCTGAATCTCTCAGCATTATCTCACATAAATTACAAGTGGCCTCCGTTGCGTGTATCTGTCCAGCAAAGCCGCCTGCCGCCAACAGTGGAAGCAGACCTGAATGATCTATATGAGCATGAGTCAGCAATACAAAATCTATATTTCCAGGAGGACAAGGTATCTTCGCATTTTCAAAATAGTCAACGCCCTGCTCCATTCCGAAATCCACCAGAAATCTCTTTCCGCAGGCTTCTATATATGTACAGCTTCCCGTTACCTCATGTGTTGCACCGATAAAATTAAGTTTCATTGCCCTTATCCCCTCGTTTCATTCATATTCTGTGACAGTATCTCTATCACACTTACATTATAGCACATTCCAAGTCTGATTTCAAGCATTTTGCATAAAGATATTTGATTATCAGCAATTATTTTGTGAAGTCTGAAAGAACATCAAGTAATAATGAGGTAAGGAACAGCATATAGATTACTACAGAAAAATTTAATGGGGTGTGAACAATGAATGGATCCGAAAAGGAACGATGTGTGCTGCTTGGAGAATATGTTGCGGCACACAGAGCCACGGTACGCTGTGCGGCAAAGGAATTTGGCATAAGCAAATCCACAGTACATAAGGATCTGACAGAACGTCTGCCGAAAATCTCTCCTCAGCTTTTCAAAAGCGTAAAAGAGGTCCTTGAGGAAAACAAACGTGAAAGACATATAAGAGGCGGAATAGCGACCAAGCATAAATATGAACAGCAGTTCAAAAAGGCTGTAAAATGAAAAAAGGACGGTTTGAGCCGTCCTTTTTATGTTATCAGAATTTTCTTGCTTCCGCCCTTTTAGAGATAAGATCTTTCCATGCAGAGGGGTGGAAAAGTATCAGCAGAGGGAAAAGCTCCAATCTGCCTGCAAGCATATCGAACATGAAAACGAACTTTGAAAAAACAGAGAAGCTTGAAAAGTTGCCGGCTGGACCTACCTCCGCAAGACCAGGTCCCATGTTATTGATGGTTGTCAGCACAGCAGTAAAGTTTGTTACAAGATCTTTACCATCAAATGCCACCATAAAAACTGATGAAGCAAAAATTATCACGAATGTTACGATATAAACATTTATAGAACGCACTATCTCATGCTCAACAGGTTTGCCGTCAAGGTTTACCTTGCGTATGCTCTTTGGGTGTATATAGGAGTGAAGCTCCTTTATCATTGTCTTGAAAAGCACGATCACTCTTGATACCTTTATACCTCCGCCCGTACTGCCTGCGCAAGCTCCTATGAACATTATAAGTACAAGCACCGTCCGGCATATCTGAGGCCACAGATTAAAGTCAGTGCTTGAAAAGCCCGTACTTGTAATGAGCGACGCCACCTGAAATACTGATTTTGTAAGTGCGTCAAAAATGCTAACACAGCGGTCGAGGATATTTGCGAATATTATAGCTGTGGCAATGAGGATTATAGCAAAATAGCACCGTACTTCCTCCATTTTGAATGCCTTTTTAAAGTGCCTGTATATAATATAATAGTATGCGTTAAAATTCACGCCAAACAGTATCATGAAAATGGCAACCACCCACTGCAAATATGGCGAATAGCTCCCTAAGCTGTCGTTCTTGACTCCGAAACCACCCGTGCCTGCCGTTCCAACGGCTGTACAAATGCTGTCAAACACAGGCATTTTGCCGATAATAAGGAAAATAAATTCCAATATGGTCATGCCAAAATAGATTATATAAAGTATCCTTGCGGTATATTTCATCTTTGGAACAAGCTTGCCCACTGATGGTCCAGGGCTTTCCGCCCTCATAAGATTTATATTTGAGCCACCGCTCAGCGGTATGATAGCAAGCAGGAAAACCAAAACTCCCATACCGCCTATCCAGTGCGTGAAGCTTCGCCAAAAAAGTGCAGTATGAGAAAGCGCCTCAACATTGGTAAGGATCGAAGCACCAGTTGTTGTAAAGCCGGAAACTGTTTCAAACATAGCATCCGTGAAGCTTGGTATCTCTCCGCTTATCCAAAAAGGCATACACCCAACAAGGCTCATAACTATCCAGCTCAAAGATGTTGCTATACAACCCTCTTTGAGATAAAACACATAGTTTTTAGGCTTTTTCCAAGCCATTACCATGCCAAAAGCAAGGCACACAATGGCTGTTCCAAGATAATAAAGTCCCACGCCTTCCCCGTAAACCAGCGACACTATGCAAGGCAGCAGCAAAAAGCAGGCTTCCATTCGCATAACGTTTCCTAAAATATATCGAATGATCGAGCTGTTCATATTTCCTCCGCTATTTCAGAATATCAGTGATATCGTTAAATCCCGTATGAGTAGTGACGACCATTACAGTGTCGCCCCTCTCTATAGTATCCTGACCGCTCGGGATAATGATCTTGCCGTTTCGGTTTATGAACGCCACAAGCAAATGTCTTTTTAAATCAAGAGCCTGAAGCGGTGTACCTGTGACCTCTGACTCCTGATCCACCTTGAACTCAATAGCTTCTACTCTATGATCGAACAAATGATACAGCGTTTCGATATTGCTATCTCCCGATTCGTTCTTCGCACGGACGTAGGCTATTATCGCCTCAGAGGTGATATATCTTGGATATACTACGCTTCCAAGGTCCAGTCTGCTTATAACGTCCTTGAAGTTTATCCTGTTTATCTTTGTGATAGTCTTAGCATTTGACACCTGTCTGGCATGAAGAGTGAGCAAGATATTTTCTTCGTCTATTCCCGTGAGAGCCACAAATGACTCTGCATACTCTATGCCCTCTTCCTTCAGAAGTTCCTCGTCAGTGCCATCACCGTTTATTATTATCGCCTTTGGCAAAAGCACGCTGAGATCCTCACAGCGCTGTCTGTCATTCTCGATTATCTTGACGTTGATCCCCATGCCAATAAGACGTTTTGCAAGATAATAAGCCGCCTTGCCACCGCCTATTATCATTGTGTTCTTCACCTGATTTGTCTTCACACTGAGATCCTCAAAGAACGTTCTTGAAAAATTTCTTTGGGTGCAAAATGAGATAACATCATTCTTTTTCATTGTGAAATCGCCAGATGGAATATATATTTCCCCTTCTCTCTCAACAACGCATATAAGCAGGCTTGTTGCCGTTTTACGGCTAAGCTCAGCGATCGTAGTGCCCACAAGAGGATTGCCCTCAGGTATCTTATACTTTATAAGCTCCGCCTGACCATTCGCAAAGGTGTTTACCTCAAGAGCTGTTGGCAGACAAAGTATTCTTGACGCTTCTCTTGAAGCCTCAAGCTCAGGATTTATGACCATTGCAAGACCAAGCTTCTCTCTTAGATAGACTATCTCCTTGCTGTAATCAGGTGTTCTTACTCTTGCTATAGCTGAACACTTCGCTACTCTCTTGGCAAGTGTACAACAAAGCAGGTTAAGCTCATCAGACTCTGTGACAGCAATTATAAGGTCGGCGTTCTCTATGCCGGCATCCTGCTGAACGCTAAAGCTTGCGCCGTTTCCTACGATGCCCATAATGTCATAAAGGCTACTGAGTTCCTGTATCTTCTTTGCATTCTTGTCGACTATCGTGATATCGTGGCCCTCTTTCACAAGCTGTTCAACAAGGGTCGTGCCTACTTTTCCGCAGCCCACAATGATAATATTCAAACCGCCTGCAGGCTTCTTTTGTTTACTCATATTTTTCCTCCAACCGAATGACATACTGCCATTCACAGCAGTTCTCTGCACTTCTTCTCTTCATTAAGCAGAGCCTGATCATCAAAAGCGTATAATTCCATATCATATAATGTATCACTATGCTGTTAATAATATGTTAAAGTATAGTAAAGATATTAATAAAATTTACGACGATTGCCTAACTCATTTTTCCAAATTAGCGATTTTAAAAAAAGTTATAAAAAAAGCACAAAAAAACTGTGCCGCCGATACATACCGACAGCACAGCTCAATTAAGAAAGAATGATTTGGAAGAATTACTCTACATTTTTGAGTGCCTCATCAAGAGGTACTTTCTTTACACGTCTTGTAAGGATAAATGCTATCACCGCATATGAAACGATACCGAGCAACGGCACTTCAACAAATATTTTTGCTGGCACATAATATGGCATCCATCCTGAATACTGAGCGAAAGCAACTTTGAATATATACTTCAAAGTGACATTTACTATAGGAACAGTCAGCAGCATTGAGGCTATAACGACTATGGTCGTAGTCGTTATATAAAGGCTGTTTATTTCCCTGTTGTTGTAACCCAGTATCTTTGTCATAGAAATAGACTGGCTGTTCTTTTCTATTATGACCTTTGAAAGAAGATAAACAATTAGCATGAACATTATAACACCCGCTGTCGCAAACATACTTATCATAGAACCCATAGACAGTATGAGCTGTCGTGATGTTTTTGTCAGGTCGTCTTTCGTTATAGTTGTCGCAATATACAGATCGTCTATATCCTTTATCTTTGTATTGGAGAAATAACCGTTAAAATACCCGTCCTCAAGTTCAAAGGTCTTTATGAAGTCGCTGTCTGTCAGATAAACTGCTATAGTTGCAGGATCGTCATAGATACCCTCTACCTTAAAATTGTATTTTTTATCTCCGTAAGACTCTTTCAGCGTCACTTCATCGCCGACCTCTATGTTATACTTCTGAGCATAACCATCAGAGATAAACGCTCCGCCGTCTTTTATATCTGCATGAACGAACTTGCTGTTTTCTTTAACTCCGTAAATTGTTGCCGTTTCCTCTTTGAGCTTGTCATCGACAGTTTTAAGAGAGCCTGAACAGTATTTCTCTACACCCTCTGTTTTAGTTTCAACAGGCATTTTCAGTACATACTGATATTTGCTTATCATATTATCTTCTATTATATCCTGATAATGAAGAAGCATAGGCTTCATGCCAAGGCCAAAGAAGATGATAACATTGGCAAAAAGAATGCCAACAAACACTGTAATATAGTTAGGAATGTTCTGGAAGATGACTCTAAGTCTGAAACGCTTTAATATGCCTATCCTTGTGTTGAGCTTAAAAGCCTTTTTCTTCTGACGCTTTTTTAGATCTCGCCTTAAGAATTTAAGCGGTGAAAGACTTAGTTTATTTACAAGCATTACAAGGTTTATTACGAAAAGTATTATAAGAGGAACTACTGTCGTCTTTATAAACGCATCTGCGTTCCAGATCGTTTTGTATGTTGGCAGACTGTAGCTTCCATAGTATGCTTTGACCGCAAATTCCTTAAAGCAGGTGTAACCAAGTATGTTGCCTACAATGGCAGATACAAGCACGACTATCATTGGCGTTGCAAGATAATGTCTAACAAGCTCGCCCTTTGTGTAGCCTGAGGCTCTGAGCGTACCTATAACGTTTGCTTCTTTTGCAATGGTGTTTCCCGTTGTTATAGCAAAAACAAATGCGATTATGACCATAACAAGATAAAGAAAAACTGTTATCATTGTGTTATCGCCCTTTATATCGTCGCCTGTAAAATGTATCGCCTGATTTGAGTATTCCGGAATAAACTGAGTGAGCATTGAGATTCCATTTATATGCTTCATGACCTTCTCAGCCATATCCTGAGCTTCCTCGTCGTCTGCCGGGGTTTTATCATATTTCCATGAGTAGCTGTAATGAAGATCAGCCTCACCATAATCGTCAAAAAGGGTATCGGTAACGATAGCTACACCGAACTTCAAAGCGTCAAACATCATATCAGACGGATTAGAATACAGTGCGCTGTAATCTGAAAGTGCAACAAGACCTGTTATCTTAAGCTTCTTGCCGCCGACCGTCAGGCTGTCGCCGACTTTAAGTTTATTATTGTCAGCATACATTCTGTCAATAGCGATCTCGTCATCAGCAGAAGGAAGCTCACCGTCCATTATACATATCTTGTCGATATCCTTACGATTTTTGAAAAGCCTGATAGTGCTGTCAACTTCTTTTGTTTCTTTGTCAAGATAAAAATTTTCGTATACCTTTATCTTCTCCTCACCGTCCTCTATCTTCTTGATAGCATCATCATCGGCTTTTTGAAGAAGTTCAAAATTTCCGCTTTCGATATTGTATTTCTCAAAGCTTTCGTCATAAGCGACAGACATACTGCCTGCCGCAACAAGAAAGCCTGATACTATGCCTATCATCATTGTGATGAACAAAAATAGAACGATGTATTTTCCTATTTCGCCCTTAAGCTCTCTGGGCAAACGCTTGATAAGAGGGTTTTTCATGCTGACCCTCCTTACCAATCAAGCTCTTCGGCTGTGAGCTTAGTTTCATTAAGATAATTCTTTCTTATCATACCATCTCTAAGCTTTACAACTCTGTCAGCCATTTGCTTGATAGCGTCATTATGCGTTACCATTATGATAGTGTTGCCATACTTCTTGTTTACGTCCTCTATAAGCTTCAATATCTCCTTGGAGGTATTGTAGTCAAGCGCACCTGTAGGCTCGTCGCAAAGCAGGATATCAGGGTTCTTGACGATGGCTCTGCCAATAGCAGTTCTCTGCTGCTGACCACCCGAAAGCTGATTAGGAAGCTTGTGACGATGCTCGTAAAGCCCAAGTGTTTTAAGCAGGTCGTCAACGTCAAGAGGGTTGTCGCTAAGATATGCGCCTACCTCGATATTCTCCTTGATATTCAGGTTAGGTATAAGGTTGTACATCTGGAAGATATAACCCAAGTGCTTTCTTCTGTAAAGGGTCAATGCCTTTTCGTTCATGTCGGCTGTTTTTTCGCCGTTTATTGAGATATACCCCTCGTCAGCGGCGTCAATTCCTCCTATAATGTTCAGAAGTGTTGATTTACCTGAGCCTGACGGTCCGAGAAGCACGCAGAACTCTCCTTTTTCTATTTCGATATCAATGCCCTTAAGCACTTCAACCCTGCTCTCGCCCTCGCCAAAATGCTTTTTTATGTTCTTTATTTCAAGAAACACATTCATTCCCCTTTCTAACTATTTATTTTAATAATGTATCTTTGCCGTTTTTAAACGTCATATTATACATATTTGTATGCCATAACTTACTTCGCATTGTGGTTAATCACAACTAACCGATATATCTGATAAATCCCGCCGAAAAGGCGGGATCTAACGATATAAATATTACTAATTTAGCCGTTTGTCGTGCTTTGCAAAGCAAAGCTTACAAGCTTGTCGAGAGCGTCATCAGATATCTGAGAAACAATAGCCACCGAGTCATTCTCGGCATTTTTTCTCTCAACGCCCACACGGTTTTCAAGAAAATCCTGAAGTATCACACTTGGAGTATAAAGCTCATTGGCTGCCTTTATGCCCTCAGATGTCAGAGTGATCTCACGGTAAGGCTCTTTGATTATATAGCCCTCGTCTATAAGCTTCTGAGTCATCTTGACGGTGCTTGCCTTTGTCACGCCCAGAACAGAAGCTACCTCTGTGGACTTGACAGGTCTGCCGTTCTGACCCAGTCTGTATATGGCAAATAAATACCTTTTCTGTGATTTAGTCAGCATTCAGATGACCTCCCCGAAGTTTATTACTGTTTTATCATGATCTGTGACAGCGAGAAGAATTTGGACAACAGCCGCAGCTGCCACCGCAAGAGCTTTTGCCCTGTTTCTTATCCTTTACGAGCTTGTAAATTATAGCTGCCACGATAGCAATGAGAATCACTGCTATCAGAATCGTACCGACTACTGTGTCCATAATTATCCTCCCAACTGTTTATGCAAGATCAGTGATGATATTTGCTTTTTATTATGCGTTTGCGCCTACCTTAACGTCCTTTTCAAGCTTTGTGCTTTCCTTATAAGGTCTAACGAGCATATAGATGATAAGAGCGATAAGAGCTATTGCAAAGATAAGACCGATAACATTCACCTTACCAGTGAAGAGGTTGCCAAGCTGATTTACGATAAGTGCGATAACATAAGCAAAACCACACTCGTAGCCAATAGCGAACCAGAACCACTTTCTGCTGTTCATCTCACGCTTGATAGCTCCCATTGCTGCGAAGCAAGGTGCGCAGAGGAGGTTGAAGATAAGGAACGACATACCTGTGATGCCAGTGAATGCAGCACCGATAGCAGAGTAAACTGAACCATCTCCGCCGCCGTAAAGGATACCCATTGTACCAACGATATTCTCCTTAGCAACAAGACCTGTAACAGCAGCAACAGTTGCCTGCCAGTTGCCCCAGCCAAGAGGTGCGAAGATCCAGCAGATAGCCTTACCAATGTGAGCCAGGATACTGTATTCCATCTGATCTTCTGTGAGCATACCGAATGAACCGTCTACCCAACCGAAGTATGAAGTGAACCATACGAAGATAGTTGAAAGTGTGATGATAGTACCAGCCTTCTTGATGAATGACCAGCCACGCTCCCACATTGATCTGAGTACGTTGCCTACCGTAGGGATATGGTAAGCAGGAAGCTCCATAACGAATGGTGCAGGGTCTCCTGCGAACATCTTTGTCTTTTTCAGCATGATACCTGAAATAATGATAGCTGCAATACCGATGAAGTATGCGCCTGTTGCTACCCAAGCAGAACCGCCGAAGATAGCACCTGCGATCATTGCAATAAATGGTGTCTTAGCACCGCAAGGAATAAATGTTGTTGTCATGACAGTCATACGTCTGTCACGCTCGTTCTCGATAGTTCTTGAAGCCATGATACCAGGGATACCGCAACCTGTACCGATAAGGATCGGAATAAATGACTTTCCTGAAAGACCGAACTTTCTGAAGATCCTGTCCATTACGAATGCGATACGAGCCATGTAACCGCAAGCCTCAAGGATAGCAAGGAGAATGAAGAGTACGAGCATCTGTGGAACGAATCCGAGTACCGCACCAACACCGGCAACGATACCGTCAAGGATAAGACCCTTGAGCCAATCTGCGCAGTTTACTGCGTCAAGACCGCTTTCGATAAGTACAGGGATACCAGGTACCCATACGCCGTAATCCGCTGGGTCTGGATCAGCGAAGCTGTATTTCTCAGCGGCTGCAACTGCAGCTTTCAGATCAGCATACTTAGCTGTTTTTGTTGTTTCTTCAAGTGTTTCCTCGTCCTCTACTGTATAATCAGCAGTTGCGGACTTATCTACTGTAGCAAGCAGGTTGTCTGCTGTTGCCTTAGCAGCGTCAACATCAAAGTCATCAGCTTCGTTGTCGATAGCCTCGCCGCCCTGCTGCTCGATAAATGCGTTGATTATGTCAAGCGAGCTGCCATATTCGTCAGCAGCGTCCTCAGCGTCAGATGAACCGATACCGAACAGATGCCAACCGTCACCAAAGAGTCCGTCGTTTGCCCAGTCAGTTGCGGCTGAACCTACTGTTACCATCGAGATATAGTAAACAAGGAACATGACCACTGCAAAGATAGGAAGACCGAGCCAACGGTTCGTTACGATCTTATCAATCTTATCTGATGTTGTAAGACCACCCTGATTTTTCTTTTTATAGCAATCCTTGATTATTGAAGCTATGTAAATGTATCTCTCGTTTGTGATGATACTCTCCGAGTCGTCGTCCATTTCTTTTTCAGCAGCGCAGATATCCTTTTCGATATGGGTCTTTACCTGCTCAGACATACCGAGCTGTTCGATGACCTTCTCATCTCTCTCGAATATCTTTATAGCGTACCATCTCTGCTGTTCTTCAGCAACATCATTGAGAAATGCTTCCTCAATATGAGCGATAGCGTGCTCAACAACGCCGTTGAATGAATGCTGAGGTACCATTGGAACTTTTGACTCAGCAGCCTTTACTGCAAGCTCAGCAGCTTCCTTGATACCGGTGCCTTTAAGTGCGGATATCTCGCAGACCTGACAGCCAAGTTCCTTAGCAAGCTGATCTGTATTTATCTTATCGCCATTCTTTTTAACAACGTCCATCATGTTGATAGCAACAACAACAGGGATACCAAGCTCAACAAGCTGTGTTGTAAGATAAAGGTTTCTTTCGAGGTTTGTACCGTCGATGATATTGAGGATAGCGTCCGGACGCTCGCTTATAAGATAGTTTCTTGCAACTACTTCCTCAAGTGTGTAAGGTGAAAGTGAGTAGATACCAGGAAGGTCCATGATAACTACGTCCTTATGACCCTTGAGCTTACCCTCTTTCTTTTCAACTGTTACGCCCGGCCAGTTACCTACGAACTGGTTTGAACCTGTAAGAGCATTGAAAAGAGTTGTTTTACCGCAGTTAGGGTTACCTGCGAGAGCAATTTTGATCTCCATACAATTTGATCCTTTCAGAATTTCGGCACTCTGATATATCCTCATCTTCTAAGTACACATCAGCTCTGCCGATGAAATTTTTGCTGTTTGCCTGAACTATGTATCAGACCGTTTCGATCATCTCAGCGTCAGCCTTTCTGAGCGAAAGCTCATAGCCTCTGACTGTTACTTCAATAGGGTCACCCAAAGGCGCAACCTTTCTTACATGGACTTCAACACCCTTTGTGATGCCCATATCCATGATCCTTCTCTTTACAGCACCAGTGCCGTTGAGCTTCTTCACGGTAACTGTTGAACCGATCTTAGCTTCTTTCAATGTTGCCATAACCTGATCCTCCTAACTATACAAAATATCTTCAAACATATTTATCATGGCTTGACCGCCAAATGTTTCCTATACCATTATCTTCGCAGCCATTTCCTTTGAAACAGCTACTCTTGATTCTTTGACCTTAACGATAACGTTTCCTCCGATAGTGCTTACTACCGTTACCGTTCCACCTGCGACAAAACCCAGATTTTCAAGAAACTTTCTTGTTTCAGGTTTTCCGCCTACTTTCTTTATCATGTTTTCTTCTCCTACGTTTGCAAATGTCAGCGGCATCATTCAGACCCTCCTGTTCTTTTGTCAGTATCAAAAGTTAGATTCATCTAACTTTTAGGCTTATTAAAAGGGTTAGCATTTTCTAACCCGTAATATAGTTTAGCACGGCTAACCGAATTTGTCAAGACTAAATGTGCCGTTTTTTCAATTTTGTAAGCTTGCACAAAATCACAAGTTAGTTAAACATAACTTTAGTTAGTTTTTAATAACTCAATCACTGCACAAACGCAGACAGAAAAGCAAAACTGCCTTTTCCGCCTGCGTTTGCAGTTTACATTATTACATTAGAGATATAGGCTTACTTAGCAAGAGCCTCGCCCAAAGCCTTGCAGCTTGTGAGAGCGTCGTCGTCAGGAGTTTCGTTTACAATAAGTCCCTCGCCATTTACAAGTGTTGCACCGTCGCCCGTAACTCTGTCCTGCCACTGACGCATCCACTCGCCGTCACCCCAGCCGTACGAGCCGAAGAGTGCTATCTTCTTGCCTGAGAGCTTGCCCTCGATACCTGAGAAGAAAGGTTCGAACTCACTGTCCTCAAGCTCCTCTGCACCCATTGCAGGGCATCCAAGAGCTATTGCGTCATAATCCTCAACATTGCCGCTGAACTCAGAAACTGCGAAGCACTCTGCGCCTGCACCCTCTGCAACTGCCTTTGCCATAGCCTCTGTGTTGCCTGTACCGCTCCAATAAATTACTGCTGTTTTCATTATGATTACCTCCTAAGAAATTTTCAGGGCTTGGTAAATGCTTTCGCCCTGAGCAAGTTTATTACACAGATAATTTCTGCACTTGTCATAATTGCTGAAAATACGTCTTGCTCTGTTTTCGTCAGAGTAGACTTTCCAATATCCGCAAAGAAGATAGTTTCTTCCCTTGTTCTGTATGAACCCTGTAACATCATCAACAGGATAGCCTAGAAACAGACCTATCTCATGAGGAAAATCCTCACTTGCGGATATTCTTCCAGACAGCCTCTCAAGCTGCTGTTCAAGAGTCATATGGCTGTCATAGCCAAAGCTTTCAAGAAGCTTTCTTACTCTGTTGTCTGCAAGTCTGTCAGATAAAAGCTTTTCGTTATAGAGCAAAAGCAGCTTTCTGCTTTTGCACTCGCAAAGCACTGTTAGCTTCATGCCCTTTGTATATGCCCTGCTGTTGAAAAGCTCGACATTCTCTTCAAGCCCGTCCTTATTCTTTTCCATTGACATAAGACAGGCAGGCTTTATTCCAAGCATTGCAGGGGCAAGATGATAAGCCATGCTTTTTTCAAAATTTCTCAGCTCAGACTGTGACATAGTCCCTCCTTTGGTTAGAAACTCCTAACCTATACATATAGATCTATGCGTTTACAACGCCTTTAGTACAATATTTTTCAAGCACGTTCTTCAAAGCCGAACAGCTTGATGAATGGCATATAGCCACGGGAAAATCAAGTTTGCTTGCTCTTTGGTTAAGACCATTGAGCATTTTATGTGACACTGTATCAGTAAACACCACTGCCAGATCAGGACTGCCTATCTTCTTATCAAAACCTGTAGGATATTTGATGAACACCTTAGCCTTGCAATCATATGATTTGCAGATATCCTTATAGCGTGTTGCCATACGGTCATTTCCGCCTACTATTATAACGCTCATACTTTTCTGAACTCCTCCTTTTCATTAATTTAGGTTAGTATTTACTAACCATATTCATATTAGCATAAACTAACCCCGTTTGTCAAGGGAAACTTATGTCAGAAGTATAAACTTTTCATATGATAAAATATTCACGGCAAAAGCGAAGATACTATATATAATATGCGTTACATATCGCAGATTATGTTTGGTATTGTTTTGTAAAAAAAATACGGCGAAGTGCCAAAAGACACAACGCCGTATAAAAACAAATATTATTTGCCTAAAAGCTCTGCGAATTGTTTCATAAATGCCTCGCATACAGTGACAAAGTCGCTGCCATTATAAGTGATATTACCTTTTTCATCTATGTTTTTTCTTTATTAAAGACTATTAGTCCATAGCAGCCTTTATTGCAGCCATAAGCTCATCATATGTTTCATAAGCAGGAAGCTCAGGATATTCAGCCTTTATGCTGTCGGTACTTCTGAACAGGAAACCAGCCTTGCTTGCCTGAATCATGCCAAGGTCATTGTGGCTGTCGCCGCTTGCGATAGTTTCAAAGCCGATAGACTGGAGAGCCTTTACAGTTGTGAGCTTTGACTTTTCACATCTCATCTTGAAGCCTGTGATCTCGCCGTTGTCAGCAACTTCAAGAGTGTTGCAGAAGATAGTAGGATAACCAAGCTTCTTCATAAGAGGACCTGCAAACTGTGAGAAAGTATCGCTGATGATTATTACCTGTGTGAAGCTTCTCAGCTCGTCAAGAAACTCCTTTGCGCCTGGCATTGGGTCGATAGTTGCGATAGTATCCTGAATTTCCTTAAGACCAAGACCATGCTCCTTAAGAATGCTGATACGGTATTTCATAAGCTTGTCATAGTCAGGCTCATCTCTTGTTGTTCTTTTAAGCTCAGGGATACCTGTAGCCTCAGCAAAAGCTATCCATATCTCAGGAACGAGAACTCCCTCAAGGTCAAGACAAGTGATATACATACTCATAATTATTTCCTCCTTAGAAATATACAAAAAATTCGTAATTTGATTATACCATACTTTTTATAATAATACAAGAGTTTTGCTTTAAATCATTAAGGCAAAAATAATACAAAAAATCGTTGCCCATTGTAAAATTTCGCTGTTACCCCTTTCTGATACTTGACAATTTGTGTTATATATGTTATAACTAATACACATACTAATTTATAAATCATTATTAATAAATAATGAAAAGAGGTGATACATATTTCTACAAGAAAAGACGGTATCGAAACGAAAAAAAAGATACTCACTGTATGCGTCCAACTGTTTCTGGAACAGGGGTATAAACAGACAACTATCTCACAGATAGTGAAAAAAGCTGGCGTTGCAAGAGGAAGCTTTCAGAACTTATTTTCCACAAAAGACGCTATTCTAATGGAACTTGTGGGCACGATGTTCAGCGGACAATTTGGAGTGGCAAAGAACATTGTTGGTGATAATATGTCGCCGATATACACATATGCGGTGGAAACTGCCATACAGATAACCCTCACTGAGCTGAATGAAAATCTCCGAGAGATCTACATTGAAGCTTATACTATGCCTGAAACGGCTGAGTATATCTATGTTCACACTACGTCGGAACTAAAGCAGATATTCGGCTCGAATTTTCCGGGCTATACCGAAAGCGATTTCTATGAAATGGAAATCGGAACATCAGGAATAATGCGCAACTATATGGCAAGAAAATGCGATATCCATTTCCCACTTGACCACAAGCTTAGACGTTTTCTAACGGCGGCAATGCGAGTGTATAAAGTACCAGAGGAAGAACAGGCAAAAGTGCTTGCATTTATCAGATCGCTTGATGTTAGAGCTATCGCCACAGAGGTCATGTATAAGCTGTTTGCAATGTTGGAAATGACATTCGATTTTAAACTTTCAAAAGATGATGAAGAGGGGGAAACAAGATGAAAAAACGGTTATTGAGCATCATACTTACTCTATGTATGGTAATGTCCATTACACCATTGAACGCATTTGCGGTCACAGAATATGGCATATGGATAGGCGACGAACAGGTAACATCTGATAAAACATGGAGCAAACAGGGCTGGAAATACGATATACAAAGCAAGACCCTGACGCTTCTTGGTTACAATATGGCGACTATAGGCAAACGCATAAACGGCAACAGCGAAAGACCCAGCCGATTTGGTCTTATATACGTTGAAGGCGAACAAGATCTGAACATAAAGCTTGTCGGCAGCATTGATCTTGGTGACAGCCCATTTTCAAGCCAAGCCGCAACCAAATACAATGAGAGCTACAGCGGAATTTATGCTCCTGACAGTAATATCACTATCATTGGCAGCGGAACGTTTTCAGCAGTAACACATGACGCAGCAATATACTGCTCAAATCTTACTATCGGCGACGGAACTGAACAAAATGCTACTAATGTATCGTGCGAAAGCTTCGGCGCTTGCATTATCGTAAAGTATAATATGATAGTTAATGACTACAGTACTGTTTGGGCTTGCGCAAACGGACCAACTGTGGGCATGAACGGCATTTATGTTGAGGGGTCGCTTTATGTAAACGGCACTAATACCACCGTAGAGGGTCGTGCTACATACAGACCTGTTAAGGGAGAGTGCACCAATTACACACACTACAGACCAAAAAATCTCACTTCAGGCGGATATTTCAACAATGCAGGTTCAACTATTGCAGGAATAATGGTATATGGAATTTTGACAGTTGACGGCAGTAAGGTCGAAGGTAACGTCTTTAAAGAGATATACAAACCACAAGAGTATGATTCAGAATACACCTCAGGCCTTGAAGCAGGCGGTATTGTAATAAAGAACAACGCCACAGTAGAAGGCAGAAACATTAATCCGTCCACGCCGGGATTCATGGAATATGGCGTACAAGTTCACCATTACGCCATAAAATTTTTAGGAAGAGGACGTGTCCGTGCCGGAACAGAGTATGTGGATTATGAAAGCGTCAATCGTGGTTTCCGTAAATCAGGCGGCAACGAAATAACAGTTTCGGGACGGCTGAAACTCTATGAAAGCGATACTTGTCCCGCTGACTTCAAGAAGTTTGCGCAGTATGGCTTCGGAGGGTATACAGAATATTATACAGAAAACATGGATGACATCTATATAAAAGATGATAATGGCCGTGGTAAAATGTCATATTTCAAGGATATGCATGATTATGAAACATTTTATTTAGCAAGCGGAATAGATCTAAAAGATATATATGAAATCGATCTGGACACCAACGTTCCATTTGATGTAAACATACTTTCAGGCGATATCAAAATGAACATAGATATCAAAAGCGGTTTTGAGCTTCCGAAGATCATTGTCTATGACGGCGCAACTTTAAAATTAAAGACCTCCCCTGATAAAACATATAATTTCACTTATCCTATCGAGCTGAAAGGCGGCACGATAGAATTTACAAACAGTGCGATCGTGCGAGGACTTAACATTGTAGGAGAGGGCAAGGTCATCATTGATAGCGGAAACTACTCTGGAACGCTTGGTGACAACGTAATCTTGCAGATATCAGGCGGAAGCGCTGACTTCAATGACAACGGCAAGGCTGTGGACGCAAAAGGAAACTCGGTACACAAGTACACCTATGTTGCAAGGGGTGCAGATGGCAATGAGTTTATAGGCAGTGCTAACACACGTCAGCCGCCATATGACGATTTTTATGGCTATAACCGCTCAGAAATATTCCATGACGGAAACAAGCTTCATCTCTGGCTCAAGTCACAGGATTCCATTTATGGCGTGAATGCTTTTAAAATAAAAGCTGACGGCACTCTTGAAGATGAGAACACCTATTTTAATCTGCGTTATGGAACGAATATCTTAGAGCATAGGATACCTTTTGATCCTATAACATTAAAATACTTTGTTGTGAAAAAGAACGACGTCGTTACGCTGAAAACAATGGAAAACGAGCCGTCCTCACTGCAAGACAGTGATATCCGAGTAGAATGGTACAGTGTTGAAAACGACAAGCGCACAAAAATAAATGCCCATGGCACAAGCATGTATGTGGGGCGTATGGGCAACAGTGACAATGGTACGCATTATCAGGCAGATGTATATTATTTAGGCTGGGATTCCAAGCTCAATCATTCATATACCTATGACGCATATATCTTCATTGACGAGCCGGTATTTACTGCTCCTGACAAATTCCACTTGGATAAAAAGGCAAAATTCGAGGTCACAAACAATACACCAAATGGCGCAGTACGGCTGAATTACCTATGGGAAGTGAGCAAGGACGGCGGAAAGACTTTCACCGCCATTGACGGCGAAACTTCTTCTGTTTACGAGCCTACTATAGAAAGCCAAATGAACGGCTGGCAGATAAGATGCAAAACATGGGTATCAACAGGAGACGGACAGAAAACTGAACCGACCGTTTTCGGCCCTGTTACGATAAACTTCTCCGAAAAAGCACCGGTCATAGTAAAGCACCCGCAAAGCGGTTCAACAAACGCTCCCAGCCAGCCTGCACCTGTTAAGCCTGGAGAAATAACTATCGTAATTGAACGTTACTATTTCTTCAATGTAGAAGCAACAGGCAGTGAACCGCTCCAATATCAGTGGCAGGAAAGCAGCGATAACGGAGAAACTTTCGTGGATATCCCATATACCAACGACAATTCACATTCATTAAAAGTGCGAAAAGAAAACAACGGAAAGCTTGTGCGCTGTGTTGTATCAAATGAATACGGCTCTGTAGTTTCAAATGCGGCAAAGCTTACAATATATTATTCTCCTGAGTTTACAGCCTCACTCGGCAATAAGACCATAAACAGCGGAGAAAAGGCTACGTTCACACTTCCTATCGCTCAGGGAAATCCTTACGGAGCTGAGGTGATATGGCAGGTGAGCAAGGACGATGGAAAGACTTTTGCAGACGTTACCGAAGCTGACGGAACGTTCTCTCTTGATTCAAAAGTCGTGGACGGCAAGGAAGAATGGTCGACTACATTCACCACCTGTGCAACGAACATAAGCTTTAACGGATATATGTACAGATGTACGGTCAAGAACGCTGAAAATGCGGACTATGTGGGTACTTGGGTATCGGAAAAAGCAACGCTTACAGTAATAAGAAACTGCGCAGTAGACGGACATATATTTGACGAGGGAACGATAATCTCCGAACCGACTTGCATCGATAAGGGTGTGAAGAGGTTTAATTGTTCCAAATGTTCACAGTACAAAGATGAGCCTATAAACCCATTGGGACATGATTGGAAAGAAGCGACCTGCACAGCTCCAAAGACCTGCAAACGCTGTCAGGCTACTGAGGGCGAGCCTATCGAACACAGCTTCGGCGATTATATATCCGACGAAAACGGACATTGGAAGCAGTGCAGTGAGTGCGGAACTGACAGCCAAAAGGAACTTCACGCCTACAAGTGGAATACGGAAGACGGCGAATATTGGCAGGAATGTACAATTTGCGGATATGAAACGAAAAAATCAACTATTTTGAAGATATCCATAAACGGAACCGACGAGACCTGTCCTTTAGGTGATTATGAATTTACATTTGCTCTGCCTGAGGGCTGTACTGACGTAACAGCAGGCTTCAGATTTGCAGGCGACGGTACGGAATTGGCGTTTACCGCAAAAGACGATCTTTACACCGCAAAGGTAAGTGCGTCAGATCTTGAGAGCGGAACAATGACGGTTTACGCTTCGGCAAAACTCAAAGACGGTTTTGTCATCACAGGTGAAAAAGAAGTAACCGTGCTCGAAAACCATGTGGGCGGCACTGCGACTTGTACTGAAAAAGCAAAGTGCAAATTCTGTAATAAAGAATACGGCGACCTTGACCCGACAAATCACACAGGCAAACCTGTTTGGAAATTTGACAGCAAAGAACACGAGAAAAAATATGATTGCTGCGGCGAGGTGACTATCGAGAGAGAACCCCACGAATGGAACGCAGGCGAATGTACAGAGTGTGGATACAAGTGTACACATTCCGGCGGCAAGGCGACCTGCACAAAGAAAGCCACCTGCGATATCTGCGGCAGTGAATACGGCGATATCGACCCGAACAATCATGGAAAGCTCACACATATAGATAAAGTTGACGCAACACATGACAAAGAGGGAAATATCGAGTATTGGTACTGTGAAGAATGCGGCAAGTATTTTGGTGACAAAGGCGGCACAAAGGAGATACAAAAGGCAGACACTATTACAGATAAGCTGAAAGACACTCCAAGTGATGACAAAAAAGATAGCTCAAAGCCAGATAAGACGAAAGGCGATTCAAGCGAAATCAAGGCAGACAGCTCCACGGCTGATAAGCCTAAGAGCGAGCAGAAAAATCCACAGACCGGAAGCGGCAGTGGTATGAGCCTTTGGCTTGCAATGCTGTTGATAAGCGGCGGTGCGGCAATGGGAATAAAGAAAAAACACAAGAAATAACTGATCTCTTAACTGCACACAGCGGTTGTCTCAAACGGCAGCCGCTGTTTTTTGATCAGCATGACAAAAAATTTGTTACCCAAAGTTAAATTACCCCTTGACCTGTGGCGAAAATAGTAGTAAAATAGAAATGTAAATACAATAATTGAAAGGAATGTTCATCATGCCAAAGTTTATCGTTGAAACATCTGCACGTCACGTTCACGTTACTCAGGAAACTCTTGAGATACTGTTCGGAAAGGGTGCAACACTTACAAAGAAGAAAGATCTTTCACAGCCTGGTCAGTTTGCTTGTGAGGAGAGAGTTACAGTTGTAGGTCCTAAGAGAGAGCTTGCAAATGTTTCTATCCTCGGTCCTGTAAGAAAAGCAGACCAGATCGAGCTTTCAGCTACAGACGCACGTTCTATCGGCGTTGCCGCTCCTATCAGAGAGTCAGGCGACACAACAGGCTCAGGCGCTTGCAAGCTTGTTGGCCCATGTGGCGAAGTTGAGTGTTCTGAGGGCGTTATCGTTGCTAAAAGACATATCCATATGACACCTGCTGACGCTGAAACATTCGGTGTTAAGGATAAGGATATCGTTGCAGTAAAGATAGAGTCTGCAGAAAGAACAGCTATCCTCTGCGACACTGTTATCAGAGTAAGCGACAAGTTCGCTCTTGCTATGCACATTGATACAGACGAGTCAAACGCTGTAGGCGCAGGCAGAGAGCAGTACGGCGAGATAGTTAAGCTCTAATATCAACGCACATAAAACTTTCTATAGTTTTTAACCAAAAGACCGCTTATCACAGGCGGTCTTTTTTTTCATACAAAAAGCAAAAAAATAAATCGCCGCAGGCGATACCATAATTCCTCATTCCTCACTCCTCATTCCTCACTAGTAGTACAACGTTTGTAGGTTTGTCAATCATATTGGACACTATTATTAAGAAATTCGATAGGCGAAAACCATTTGAGGGGACGCATAGGACGGTTGTTTGTTCGACTTAAACGTGCAGCTAGCTGCACGTTTAAGTCGTCGCAGGAATAAAACCTATGGCACGAATAGAATTTGTTGTGATCTTCTCGGTGACTGCGCTCTACTTTGCCATTGTGCCTAGGCGTATATGGACGAATGAGTTTGTGTTCAATGCCAAGTTGTGAGAGCGTATTCTCAAACAGCGTTTTCTTGTCTCTTTTGCTTGGCGAAAAGCGGTTAGTAAATTCAAATCCATTGTCGGTCTGAATACATTTCACCGTTATTCCTCTGCGTTTGTACCATTTCACCAGCCTGTTTACAAAGTCTGCTGAAGAATAGGTGCTTTGCTCCTCATATCCGTATAAAAATCTTATCCTGGTATACTCATCGAT
>NZ_LARF01000142.1:0-481 GCF_000980385.1 Ruminococcus sp. N15.MGS-57 | reverse complement strand
ACTGTGAACGGTGAAGAAATCGTTACAACTGTTGACCACCCGTTCTATGTAAAAAATCAAGGCTTTATCAAAGCAGGAGAACTAATAGTTGGTGATGAACTTCTTGATGTAAACGGAAATGTTCTTTTAGTTGAAAATTTTGCTGTCGAGTTGACAGACGAACCTACAACGGTGTATAATTTTCAAGTGGAGGATTTTCATACTTACTATGTTGGTAAGAACGGGATTTTGGTTCATAATGCAGATTACTCCACAGTTGTTACACCCGATATGGAAAATAAAATACTTGAAGGTGAACGTGTAGGTTCTTCCAACAGAATTAAGGGTGGACATTCACCCCAAATAAATGATGCTAATCCTAAATATTCAGTAGAAGTACAACAAACATTCCCAGATGGAACTAAAAAAATTAAATTCATAACAGAGTTTCCAGATGGAAATGTATCCAAAATTAAAACAAGCACTATTTTCCCGGATAACT
>NZ_LARF01000093.1:0-1704 GCF_000980385.1 Ruminococcus sp. N15.MGS-57 | reverse complement strand
GGCGCTGTAAAAAAACGCGCAATAAAAAAAGACTGCAACCACCCTTAAAAGGGTAGGAAAGCAGTCTTTTTTGTGGTATAATAAATTTGATGAAAAAATACCAACAAGAATATAATACACCATATCAATTAAAATTTCCTATAGAAATTGAAAAAATTATTGAAACAACAGATCCGGTATATACATTTTGTGAAGTTATTGATCATATTGACCTAAATAAATACCTGACGACTGAGGAACGCAGGACAGGCAGACCAAGATATGATGAAAAAACTTTGCTAAAAGTAATACTGTTCGCATTCATGGAAAATGGCTATGAATCATTAAGAAAAATAGAAAAGCTGTGCAAAACAGATATCCGTTTTATGTGGTTATTACAGGACGAACCGCCGCCAAGCCATATGACGATAGACAATTTTATGAACAATGTGCTTAACGGAAAAATAGAAGAGATATTCGCTGACATCAATGCTTACATATTTGAACAAGAAAACGTAGATATGGATCATGTGTACATAGACGGAACAAAGATCACAGCCAACGCCAACAAATACAGCTGGGTATGGAAAAAGAGCTGCGAGAAAAATCGCGTGAAAGTATTTGCAAAGACAACAGAACTGTTAAGTGAGATAAATAAAAGAATAGCCGCATTTGGTGTGAAATTTGGAGTTCGCGAAGAATATGCCATCGAATATCTCGAACAGATATTGAAGCAATATATACAGCTTTGCGGTTTTGATCCTGCTTCTGCTGTCAGGGGACGTGGACATCATAAAACTCCAGAACAGCGATATTATGATAAGCTTACAAGTTACATTGCGAGACTAAAAAAGTATGCAGAGCACATAAAAATATGCGGCAATGAACGAAACAGTTATTCCAAAACAGACCATGATGCAACATTTATGCGTATGAAAAAAGACTATATGGGAAACGATCAACTGCTCCCAGGTTACAACATACAATTTGGCGTTTGCGATGAGTATATCGCCGTATATGACGTAAAGCAGTATGCCTCGGATATGGATTGCTTCAAGCCGCTTATGGAAAAATTCCACAGAATATATGGAAAGTATCCTGAATATCCAGTTACCGACGCAGGCTATGGAAGCTTCAACTACTATCTGTACTGTGAAGAACACGGAATGGGAAAATACATGAAATTTACCATGTATGAAAAAGAAAGCAAGAATATTAAATACCATAATGATCCATACAGAGCAGTGAATTTCCGCATAGATGAAAATGGTGATCTGGTGTGTCCTAACAACAAAAAATTCCATTACGTTTACAGTCGACCCATAAAGGGAAACAAATATGGGAGAACAGAAGAATTCTATCAGTGTGAAGAATGTGCAAACTGTTCTCATAAAGAAAAGTGCTGCAAATGCAAGGGAAATCGCATAGTTCGCATAAATGAAGAATTGACAGCATTTCACAAAGAGGTTTTAAACAATCTTAATTGTATTCATGGAGCGCTTCTCAGAATGAACAGAAGCATTCAATCTGAGGGTGCAAATGGTATCATCAAGTGGAATCGGTCATACACAAGAGCCAGAAGACGTGGCTTAAATGCCATGAATTTAGAAATTGCGATGATTTGCTGTGGTTTTAATCTGCATAAATTTCACTTGAAGAAGATCGCAATCAGAAAAGCAGCCTGAAAAAGATATTTTTCAACATTTTAATAATCGGCAAAAACGC
>NZ_LARF01000033.1:0-24946 GCF_000980385.1 Ruminococcus sp. N15.MGS-57 | reverse complement strand
GGCTTTGTCCTCTACGAAAAAATTGTAATGAAAGGATAGAATGTGCTTATAAACCACAACCAAAATATGCTTTGTCTTGATGAATTTGATATACTTGAACTGCGTGAAAATGCAGATGAGTGTGATTATCTTTTTGTTGTTTCGCCTAAAATTGAAACAAAGATATGCACAAAATGCGGGAGCTGCAATGTTGTCAATTACGGTCGATATACTAAACTTGTCAGAGATATCAACATAAATGAACATTATACAGCTCTTAAGATAAGAGGTCACAAACATTTGTGTAAAGACTGTGGAAGTATTTTTGTTGACAGATTCAATACACTTGATCTTTGCTCAAAAATGACTAACAGACTTAGGTGTAAGATCCAGCAATTATCATTAACAAAACCATTTAAGCATATTGCAAGAGAATACAAGTTATCTGTAACTACGATAGAGAAAATAGCTTTGGCATATATTCGAGAGAAAGATTCTCAGCATATTATGTATTCTCCTGAAGTATTAGGTATAGATGAAGCACATTTGAATGGCTCGATTAGGTGTGTTTTGACGGACATAAACGAGCACTTGCTTTTTGAAATGCTTCCAAAGAGAGACAAACAAACTGTAATGAATTATCTCGACTCATTGCCTGACAGTAACAATATTAAAGTAGTTACAATGGATATGTATAGACCCTATCGTGAGGCGGTGTATGAATGCTTACCGGATGCGGCAATAGTTATCGACAGATTTCATGTAGTCAAGTTAATTAATGACGTACTAAGCGACTATAGAAAAACACTTTGCAAACAGCTATCTGCTGCTGAAAAGAAAGAGATAAATTCAGTACAGAAAGTCTTAAATGCAAACAGAAAAGACTTAACTGCAAACCAAAACAAAAAACTTGGATACATCTATTCAAAGTATCCGGAACTAAAAATGGCATATGATCTTAAAGAAGAATTCAGAGAGATCTACGAATGTACTAACAGGAGAGCGGCTGTTCTAAAGTATACAAAATGGTCCAGAAAGGTCAAACAGAACTTTAGTCCTTACATTTCAATAACTGAAACGGTAAATCGATGGAGCCTGGAAATATTTAATTATTTTGATCACCCGTACACAAATGGCGTTACTGAAGCTATAAATGGATGTATAAAAGCAATCGCACGAGACGGGAAAGGTTATTCGTTTGAAATTCTAAGAGGAAAGGTTCTGTATGGTCAAGCCTATAAAACCAAAGCCATTTTTTCTTATAATAAATTTTCTCCGACAGTACACTATGTAACTGGTCATTCGACCCGCTCGTCATTAAATATGATCCAAAATCTTATGAATTCGTACAAACAGATATCAGGAGCCGATATTGATAGGTTAAAATTAGGACTATTCAAATAGGATAAGCTGCCACAGATTTTTCTGTAGCAGCTTATTTTTGTTTGTGCTATTTCTTCTTGCGAAGATATCCGTCGTCATCATATTTCTTAGCTATATGCTGTGCAGCTTGCCAATCGCCCCATTTGTCTACAGCCTTATCCCAAAGTTTATCTATTTGCTTTGGCGGAACGTATTCCAAATTGCCATATATTATTTCCATTTCTCTTTTGGTATAATGTTGCGACCTGACTATATACCAAAAATCATCAAGATCGATCAAGTTTTACACCCTCTTTTTTTTATTTAATGCAATACTATATTATATCATACTTTCTAAAAAAGTTTACATTTATCAACACGGAAGTTGAAATAGCCAATTTATGTAACGTTTTACAAACAAAAAACGACGGACAGTGTTTTCTCACTGCCGCCGCACCAATGGACTATTTCTGCATTAGCCTGTATTCGCTGATACCTGTCAGCACTGTAAACGCCACCTGACGCTGATAGTCCTCATTCTCCAATTTCTGAGCCTCCTCAGGGTTTGAAAGAAAACCGCACTCTATCATAACCGCAGGATTTTTGGTATTATTAAGTAGATAAAGCTCGTCGCCTACCGGCTTAGTTTCTCTGGTATTGTCAGGCTGTAAAAGGGAAACGAACTGCTTTTGCATCACTCCCGCAAGCTTTTCACCCTCGGCATTGTCTTTAGAATAGAACATCTGCGCACCGCTGTAGCGGCTGTCGGTAAACTGATTTTGGTGTATGGAAACTGATATGCCATCGGAATATTTCGAGAATATGGCAAGGCGGTTTTTCATATCGGACTTTTTCTGCTCCCCAAGCCCCTCTGTGCCTTTGTCATAGATAGAGATATCGCTTTCACGGGTGCAAACAACATCATAGCCGAGAAGCTTCAGACCGTCACGGAGGCTTTCCGCCACCGCAAGGTTTATCCCCTTTTCAGGCGTGCCGTCAACGGATACACAGCCTCCGTCCATACCGCCGTGACCTGGGTCGATGACCACCACAGGCTTATCCATGGTCGTTTTCACCGCCCCACCTGTCATGACGGCTTCACCGTTGTTTTTGCCATACCAGCACACTGCCGCAAAGCCTGCTATCACCACACAGCACAAAATATTCTGCAATCTTCTGAACATAAATCCGCCCTCCTAGTTTTTGTCCTTTGTACAAGTTATGCGGACAAAGGACGGCTTATGCAAAAAAAAATCACCGCACCACGAGAGGGTACGGTGATAAAATATTCAGCACACAGATAATATGCCAATATACGGGTGAACGCTGTTCACCTCAGCATATATCAGGCTGAAAAGACTATTTCTTTTTACGCTTTGCACATATCGCCAAACCTGCTCCAGCGGCTATTATTGCGGCTGTAACGCCTGCCGCCGCACCTGTTGACGGATTTGTTGACGAATCGGTATTATAATTCTTTGAAGCCTGAGAGCCTGCTGTTTTGTCAGGGTTAGAAATATCATTTGAAGTGTTCTTCTTTTCTACATATGTAAAGCTTGCTCCGCCCACAACGTCCCCAAGCTTATACTCGTCATATGACTCTGCAAGGGTGCCTTCATTATTAGGGACTTTGTTTTCGCCCATGGTGCTTATTGTTACAGAAAGCTCATCATAGTCGCTGTTAAGCTTTGCAAGATACGCCTGAAATTCCTCTGATGTGGCTTCCTTTCCCTCGATGGTGTATGAAGTCACGCCTTTTTTGCTGTCATATTCTGCGGTGCAGACATCAGCGGTGAGACATTCACCAAGACAGCCAAAAAGCTTTCTCACTGCGTAATGCTCCTTGCCGTCCTCTGCATATCTATCCTCTGAGAGGTATGTTTTTTCGCCAGTCTGCTTGTTTACATAAGGCTTGAAGCCGAAGCCGTTCTCACCGTCGCCATGGTCGTTCGACACATTGGTATCCGCCAAAAAGCCTGCATTGCCCATACCGATAACGTCATAAAGCCTTAAAGCAGTACCTTCATCTAAGAGGTCTGCAATACCGCCGATAACAAAGTCAGGAACGCCGTCAAAGTTTAAATCCTCAAACCAACTGTTATAGCTCCAATCAACATCACTAGCAATTTCATAAGGAGCGTCAGCCATTATCTCTTTAAGAAGATCGAGCATCTCGACTATTACGCTTACCATATCGTCCTTTTTGTTCTCCGCCGTCATGACAACGCAGTTATACTCGTTATACATTTCCAGAAGCTTATCAGCGTCAGCCTTTGCAGTTTCATCTGATGTCAGCTCTGTATTTTCCACTTCAAGAGGGATAAATCTACTGAGGGTGGACTTATAGTTATAATACTCGCTCTCGCTGACCTCTTTGCCGTCTGTTTTGTAAACAGTGCTGTCAGTTTCCAAATCGTATTCTTCCGAGCAAAGCTCCTTTTCAGTAACGCCTTTTTCAGGGTCAAAGGTCATAGTTTTTATCTTATCGTTACTTGAAAAATATGATACCTCCCCTGTATAAAGATCTCTGTAAGGCATATAATCAAAGCCCATAAATCCCGGAAAATACTGTCCATTTGCAACAGTGTCATCTATCTTTATCTCCTTGCCGTCCTTGGTAAGAATAGAATAATGTCTGTCGCCGTCAGCCATTTCGCCGCCTATTATAAACTCAGGCACACCGTCATAATCCAGATCCATGAACCATGAGCCATAGTCGAAGTAGATCTTATCGCCGTCTGCAACACTGTCCATACTCTTTAAAATATCAGGCAGCTTGCCGTCTATGAAATTGACGAAGTCTTCTCCTGCGTCCTTATCAAGGACATAGGAAGCGTCTGCCGAAGCTGTAGTGAACATCATGCTCGCTGACATAATGACCGCAATTGCCGCCGCACTTATCTTTTTTATCATACATATCACCCCACAAAAATAGTTTTCATACATATACCTACTTAATATTTCATACATATATCTACTTTATATATAACATATATCAAATAAAAAGTCAAGAAAAAAACTGACCAAAGCACACACTTTGGTCAGTTTATCACTTTTTAGGAAAGGGTATTTAGCAATATTGTATTATTGCAGGTCGCCTCTGTTAAATTCTGAAAGCTCAAGACCCTCGTTTCTTTCAAGCGCCCAGCGGATATTCCACTCGCTTGTGAAAAGAAGCAGATAGTTGTCACGGAAGTCCTTGACAAGCTTTGTGTCACTTGAAAGCTTCAATGTCTTAGGGTCGATATCCTTGTTATCTATCCAGCGGATATAAGAATAAGGCAGACTCTCTTTGAAGAGGTCAACGTTGTACTCATTTTTCATTCTGTATTCAAAAACTTCAAGCTGAAGAACGCCCACAACACCCACGATAACTTCTTCCATACCGCTGTCAGGCTCATGGAATATCTGTATCGCACCCTCTTGTGCGATCTGTGTTGTACCCTTTACGAACTGCTTTCTCTTGAGGGTATCCTTCTGACGGACTCTCATAAAATGCTCAGGTGCAAAGGTCGGGATAGACTCGAACTCGAACTTTTTCTTTGGCGAGCAAATCGTATCGCCGATAGCGAAGATACCTGGGTCAAACACACCGATGATATCTCCTGCATAGGCTTCGTCGATTATCTCTCTTTCCTGAGCCATTATCTGCTGAGGCTGAGAAAGTCTGAGCTTTTTATTGCCCTGAACGTGGAGAACTTCCATATCCTTATCGAACTTGCCTGAGCAGATACGCAGGAAAGTGATACGGTCACGGTGAGCCTTGTTCATATTCGCCTGAATTTTGAATACGAAAGCCGAGAACTCAGGGTCGAACGGATCTATGATACCGGCAGAGGAATTTCTCGGAGTAGGAGAAGTTGTCATTTCGAGGAAGTTTTCCAAAAACGGCTCAACGCCGAAGTTTGTAAGAGCAGAGCCAAAGAACACAGGCGAAAGCTCACCCTTTCTCACCTTTTCGATATCGAACTCATAGCTTGCGCCATCGAGAAGCTCGATATCATCGCAGAGAGTTGAGTGGAGATCCTCGCCGATAAGGCTGTCAAGTGACGGGTCGGAGAGGTCGACTTCTGTAGCTGCCACCTGATGCTGTCCACCGCTTGCCTCAAAAGAGATTATATGCTTTTTATCTCTGTCATAAACGCCCTTAAACTCTTTGCCTGAGCCGATAGGCCAATTCACAGGATAGGTCTGGATACCAAGCTCAGACTCTATCTGCTCCATAAGATCGAAAGGATTTCTGGACTCACGATCCATTTTATTTACGAAAGTAAATATAGGGATATGGCGCATAACGCAGACCTTGAAAAGCTTTCTGGTCTGATTTTCCACACCCTTTGAAGCGTCTATTACCATTACGGCTGAGTCTGCAGCCATAAGAGTACGGTAGGTATCCTCAGAGAAGTCCTGATGTCCAGGAGTATCCAGGATATTTATACAATAATTTTTATACTGAAACTGCATAACAGAAGAAGTTACAGAGATACCTCTTTGTTTTTCTATTTCCATCCAGTCTGAAACAGCATGTCGGGAGTTCTTTTTACCTTTTACAGCACCTGCCTGTGCTATCGCACCACCATAGAGCAGAAATTTTTCCGTAAGAGTTGTTTTACCTGCGTCAGGGTGGGAAATTATCGCAAAAGTACGGCGGCGTTTGATCTCATCTTCAAGCTTACCCAAAATTATTCCTCCATATTTCATTGCATTTTTAAACATACCTTGTTAGTATAGCACAGTATCGCTTAAATTGCAAGAGATTTTTTATGAAGAAAGCGGCGTTTGTAGAATGAGGAGTGAGGAATGAGGAATTATGGTATCGCCTGTCGGCGATAAATTTTTTGATAGAGGCGAACGCTGTTCGCCTGCTTCTTGTTTGCCAAACTTGCGTTATCCCCCATATTTGGCTTCAAGTTCTACTGCCGCAAAATCGCTTCGCTCGGTGTTGGCTTCAAAACTCGGTGCGGCGCTGTCATTCCTCACTCCTCACTCCTCACTCCTCACTTAAACCGCTCCTCACTTAACTTCGTTCCTCACTTAAACAGCCGTTGACATTCTCCACAAACTATGCTAAAATCAAATTATAAGCAATCAACTATCAAACCTACAAAGGAGGCTGTTTTATGAAAGATCTGCTTGAACTTATGAAAACCAGAAGAAGTGTACGAAAATACAAGCCTGACATGATACCGCAGGACGTTCTCGACCGCATCATACTAGCAGGAACTTATTCCGCCACAGGAAGAAACTTGCAGTCACCTATTATCATTGCTGTCACCAACAAGGAAATGCGTGACAAAATTTCTGAGATGAACAGAAAGATAGGCGGCTGGGCTGAGGGCTTCGACCCGTTCTACGGTGCGCCTGTTATTCTTATTGTACTAGCTGACAAATCCTGCCCGACTTACATTTATGACGGAAGTCTTGTTATGGGCAATCTTATGCTTGCCGCTCACAACGAGGGCGTTGGAAGCTGCTGGATACATCGTGCAAAGGAAGAATTTGAGTCTGAAGAAGGCAAAGAGATCCTCCGCAGCCTTGGCATCGAGGGCGAATACGAGGGCATCGGTCACTGCGCACTCGGCTACACTGAGGGTGAATATCCCGAGGGTCACGAGAGAAAAGACAATTGGGTATACTATATCAAATAATCCTGACAAACTATCTAAAAACAAAAAACGGAGCGGTCAAAGCCGTTCCGTTTTTTGTTCTTATTAATGAGCTGTCACGTCAGAAAATTCTATGCCGACCTGCTTGCCCTCATATGTTGCGGAATACTCAAACGTTGTGCCAACAACTGTCGCCTTGCCATTGCTGTCTATCTTGAGCTTGCACTTCGGAAGCTTCTGGATATAAAGCTGTTTTGGTTCCCCAGGATAGTTGTTGTCATATATCTGAAGGATATATTTTCTGTGGCAATCAGAATCCTGAATAAGTCCGATAGCGTTCACTGTATGAGTATCGTCTATAGTTGTAACAACTGGTATGCCAAGGCTTAGCTGGTCTTCAAGCTTTTCAAAGCCCTTACTGTCGTTGTTAAGGTTATACTCTGACGAAGAATCGTCCCACTGGAGGGCGTTAAGTCTGTAGAGTGCCTTTGCTAACTCTGCGTCATTTGAGGAATAGCCACCCTTTATTTTTTCAATGCCGTTTGCTATATCCATATCAAGCAGCTCTACCTTTTTCCAGCGGAGATTGCCGCCTGATATTTTCGTAACGTCCTTTACCCAGCCCTTGTTCTTGCTGTCATACTTATAGTCATCATTAAGGGTGAGAATATCCCCTGTGCAGGAATAGTCGAGATACTTTGTAACGTCTGAATATGTGCCCGCAAAAAGGTCTGAGGTTATCTTGCTAAGCGGCACTCTTTCGTCATACTGTTTACCAAAGTCTGTTCCGCTTATGTCATAGCCTGCGGCATTCACCTTTATGTCGCTCTTATCTGACGGAGCGATATCCCCAAGAGAAGTCTTTACATTTCCGAGATACCAATCTCTTGCCATAACAGCCATGCCGAAGTCAACGCTTGCGGTAGTTGTTGTTCTGAAATTCTTGAATGAGAAGCCGTTCACCTTTGGATCAAAGCCTGTGTTGTAGAGTGAATAACCTCTTACGTTATCGTCAGCGTTCGTGTATGTAACGATATCATAGTTCAGTGTAGTAACTATCTGCTTGTAAACGTCATTAAGGGCGTTTGCGTCGGAAGCTGAGTAATACTTTCCGCCTGTGGAATAAGCAAGCTCCTGAAGCCAATCTCTGTCAACATCTCTGCCAAGACCAACTGTGAGAACGATTATGTCCTTATCCTTTGCAGTATTTGCAAGGCTTGAAACGCTTGCAGGATTAAACTCGTCAGACTCGCCGTCTGTGAGCATCACGATGATATTTCTGTATTTTCCACCGGAAGTTGCCTTGAACTCGTCCATGCACTTTTTAAGAGCCGTCTGGCTGTGAGTGCCGTTAAATATCTCTTTCTCAGACTTTATCTTATCGAGAGCTTCCGTAAGCTTCGTCTTATCATCAGTGAAGTCTACCATCTTTTTGTAGCTTCCTGTGAACTTGCAAATGCCGACCTGATAGTGGCTCTCAAACTTGTCGATAAGATTCTTTGCAAAGTCAAGACGCTTGAAGTCAACATCATTCTCAGAAGAAGTTACACACTGCTCCTTTGGATACATAGAGCCGGAGTTATCAACGAGGAAGCAGATCCTTGTTGTGGCTTCATCATTTACAGTTTTCTCAACGCCTACCACATAAGTGCCAAGCTCTGTAAGAGAAGCAGAAACTGTCTTTTTGCTCTTGTCTACCTTTGAATCCACCTTTGTGTAAAGGGTCGAGCGTGAATCAAATCTCAGCACTGTAAGGTCATCAAATGAATATCCCATTTTACTCAGCTTTGCAGAGTCGATATCAAAAGTTATCTTTGCCGAGTTGAACTTATAGTCAGAATAAGCGTCATAAGCCTTTGTGACGATACTTGCATTTGATGAGATACCAAAGAGGTCAAGCTCAACGAGGGTCGCACTGGCAGCGTTTGCGTCGCCCTTTATTTCAAGGCGGCAGTCCCCTGCATTTTTTTCCACTGTAAGCTCTCTTTCAGCGTCATTGGTCTTTCCATCAGACTTTGACTCTCTCGGATTTGTGCCTGCCATAAGCTCATAGCCGTCAAGAAGACCATCGCCGTCAGTATCGGCTTCAATAGGGTTCGTGCCTAGCTTTATCTCATCGCCGTCGCTTATTCCGTCATTGTCAGTATCCTCGCTTTGAAGATTAGTGCCATGACGTACCTCATCGGCATTCTTTATGCCGTCACCGTCCCAGTCCTGATCGTCAGAAAACTCCGACTCCTTGAAGGTAGTGCTTATATCAAGCTTTGTTATGACCGATTTCGCCATGGCGATACGGTTATTTTCCCTTATTTTCAGGCCCACGACAACACAGGCAGCCACAAGGAACGCAAGCACTATACACAGCACCAGCAACGCTATCTTCTTTTTGCGCTTTCCTCTGTTCATGCTCTGAACAAAATCATTCGTATCAGAAAAATTTGCTTTCATAAATATTAATTCCCCTTATCAGATCACATATTTCACGATATTAATATTTTAGCATATATGTACCTCATTTGCAAGCAAAATAGCCTAGAATAATTCACAAAATAAACTGTTCTTTTTTGTTTACAAACAGTATATCTTACCAAAACATTAACAAGATAATTCTTTTATTATTAACCTAAAATAAATTAAAACCTTCTTTTTCCACAAAAAAGGGCAGCCCCTCCCGGAGCTGCCCTTTGGCATAATACTATCACTCTTCTGTAACAGTATTATAGATAACGTTCACAACGAAGTCCTTGTCATAATCTACCTGCAAGATAGAATCAGGCTCAAGCTCGTCTGCAATGATCTTCTTTGCGATAAGAGTTTCGATACGTCTTTGGATAAACCTCTTGAGAGGTCTTGCACCGAAGTTCTGATCGTAGCCCTGATTTACGATAGCTTCCTTAGCGGCGTCTGTTACCTCTATGCTGAGCCTCTTGTCTTCAAGACGCTTGCCAAGCTCTGCAAGCATAAGGTCAACTATCTTGTATATCTCCGTCTTCATAAGAGGCTTATAGTAGATTATATCGTCAAGTCTGTTAAGAAACTCAGGTCTGAACTGCTGTTTCAGCAGAGCGTCCACCTTGTCCCTTGCTTCCTGAGATATCTCGCCCTCAGGTGTGATACCCTCAAGGATATAAGGAGAACCAAGGTTTGAAGTAAGGATTATGATAGTGTTCTTGAAGTCAACCGTTCTGCCCTGTGAGTCTGTGATACGTCCGTCGTCAAGCACCTGCAAAAGGATATTGAAAACGTCAGGGTGAGCCTTTTCGATCTCGTCAAGAAGAACTACTGAATAAGGCTTTCTTCTTACAGCCTCGGTGAGCTGACCGCCCTCCTCATAGCCTACATATCCCGGAGGCGCTCCGATAAGACGGCTTACGCTGAATTTCTCCATGTACTCCGACATATCTATACGAACGATATTGTTCTCGTCGTCAAACAAAGCCTGAGCAAGAGTTTTTGCAAGCTCTGTTTTACCAACGCCTGTAGGGCCAAGGAACAGGAACGAACCTATCGGCTGATTTGGATTTGCGATACCGGCACGTGATCTCATGATAGCCTCAGACACACGCTCAACGGCTTCGTCCTGACCGATAACTCTCTCGTGGAGGATATCAGGCAGGTGGAGAAGCTTCTCACGCTCGCCCTCCATAAGCTTTGCAACAGGGATACCTGTCCAGCGGCAGATTATCCTTGCGATCTCTTCCTCTGTTACCTTATCTCTTAGCAGAGTGTTCTTTGTTTTTGACTTCTCTGCCTTTTCTTCTTCCTCGGCAAGCTGCTTCTGCAAGTCAGCCATTCTGCCGTATTTCAGCTCTGCAAGCTTGTTAAGGTCATATTCACGCTCTGCTCTCTCGATATCCTTTGAGCATTGCTCGATATCCTCACGGAGCTTCTGCACCTTAGAGATATCAGACTTCTCATTCTCCCATTTAGCTTTCATCTCATTGAACTGCTCACGCATTTCTGAAAGCTCTTTCTGCACCTCATGGAGATGTTCAACTGCAAGCTTATCAGTTTCCTTTTTAAGGACAGTTTCCTCTATCTCGTGCTGGAGTATCTTACGTCTTATCTCATCAAGCTCAGTCGGCATTGAGTCCATTTCCGTTCTGATGAGTGCGCAGGCTTCGTCCACAAGATCAATAGCCTTATCAGGGAGAAATCTGTCTGTAATATATCTGTTTGAAAGAACAGCCGCCGCAATAAGCGCCTGATCCTGAATTTTTACGCCGTGGAATACTTCGTATCTTTCTTTCAGACCACGAAGTATAGAGATAGTGTCCTCAACTGTCGGCTCGTCAACCATAACAGGCTGGAAACGTCTTTCAAGAGCGGCGTCCTTTTCGATATACTGACGGTACTCGTTAAGAGTCGTTGCACCGATACAATGGAGTTCGCCCCTTGCAAGCATAGGTTTCAGCAGGTTGCCTGCGTCCATTGCACCGTCTGACTTGCCTGCGCCAACGATATTGTGAAGCTCATCTATAAAGAGGATTATCCTGCCCTCAGACTTCTTTATCTCCTCAACGACAGCCTTAAATCTTTCCTCAAACTCGCCTCTGTATTTTGCACCTGCGATAAGCGCACCCATATCAAGTGAGAAAACCTGTCTATCTTTCAGGCTGTCAGGAACATCTCCGCTGACGATACGCTGAGCAAGACCCTCTGCAATGGCGGTCTTACCAACGCCAGGCTCACCGATAAGGCAAGGGTTGTTCTTTGTCTTTCTTGACAGTATCCTTATAACGTTTCTTATCTCGCTGTCCCTGCCGATAACAGGGTCGAGCTTATTCTGCCTTGCAAGCTCCACAAGATCCTGACCGTACTTTTTCAGCACGTCATAGGTTTCCTCCGGATTCTGGCTCGTTACCTGAGCATTTCCTCTTACAGCTTGAAGAACTTTCAGAAACTTTGTTTTTGTTACACCAAAGGTCTTGAATATTTCCTTCAAAGCACTGTTTGGGCTGTCCATGATACCCATAACAAGATGTTCAACTGAAACGTATTCGTCCTTCATTCTCGAAGCTTCCGACTCGGCTTCCGCAAAAGCCTTGTCAAGATCGCTTGAAATGTATACAGAGTCCTGCGCACGTCCGCCTACCTGTACCTTAGGTATATCGTCAACTGCTCTTGTAAGAGCCGCCTCTATATTTTCAGGGGCTATATCCATTTTTACAAAAAGCTGCGGCACAAGACCGTTTTCCTGTGAAAGCAAAGCCAGCATAAGGTGCTGCTGGTCAACAGCCTGATTTGAGTTTCTTGAGGCAATGCTCTGCGCTTCCTGCAAAGCTTCCAATGATTTCTGTGTCAATTTCTGAGCGTTCATAAAATTACCTCCCTTATCATCTTAAAAAGATATATGCTCACAGCAGGCGGAATGCTCCGCCCACCGTTTAAAGAACGACAACGCCTTTTTTCAGATATCCTTCATACATTTCAGATACCTTTCTTGCCGCCGTTTCAGGTTCTGCGGCGTTGTCAAAGTAAAGCTGAATACAGCTGTCCATACAGCTTATATAATCACCGATAGCGTTCGCTATATCCTCGTCGGTCAGCTCCGACTGAGGCGGTGCGTAAAAATCTCTTGTAAATCTGCCCTCGGCTGTTTCATAAGGCACGCCAGTAGTGAAAAGATACGAAAGATATTTTTCTTCGAGCCTTGCCCACAGCTTAAAAAAGCTGTCAAGCATTGAAATGAGCTGTGTGCTCTGAGTTCTGAAAGATACTTTCAGCCTGCCCACCTTTCCGTGAAAATCTCGGCTCAGCTCTATGCTGTATCGTATGGTCGGCTTATATTTATATCTCAAAGGACTTTTTATAGACATCATAGCGTCAGAGGGCTGATTAAGAGTCTGAAACCTGCTGTCCATAAGCTGTTCTATTTTAGAGAATATCTCACGCATTCTTTTTTCAGGGGTGAGAAGCTGAACACGCTCTGCCAAAATCTGATTTATCAGATTTGAACGGCTGGTATTCATGGAATATGCCAATCTGTCGATAGCCTCCACCACATCGTCTGCAAGCACCAGACTATACACGCTCTTGTTCACTTTGCTCTCATTCCTTTCTTTAAGGCGTTCCCATATGGCGTCGCCTTTTATCACTGTACTTATTATACCACATTCTAATAATTTGTCAATATGATTATATAATTTTAATTACGAATTATATAGATGCACAATAGAATGTATGTTCTGCACCTCTAATTTGTGCAGTTTTATTGAAAACTTGTCAAAAGTGTGATATAATAACAGATACCAAGTTGGAAAGGCGTGATAAAAATGCTCAAAGGCGTTATATTTGATATGGACGGACTAATGATAGATACGGAAAAGCTGCTCACAAGGTTTTGGTGTGAGGCGGCGAATCATTACGGCTATCCAATGACAAAGGAACACGTTCTGGGCATACGCTCTCTTGCAGCGAAGTATGCTATCCCACATCTTAAAGGCATTTTCGGAGAGGATTTTGATTACTACAAAGTTCGTGCAAAGCGTATCGAGCTTATGAACGAGTTTATCAGGCAAAACGGCATAGAAAAGAAAAAAGGGCTTGATGAGCTTCTTGACTATCTTGACAGCACAGGCCTAAAAAAAGCCGTTGCCACTGCCACCGACCTACAGCGCACCACGCTGTATCTCAGCTCTATAAATATCATTGACAGATTTGACAAGCTTATTTGCGGAAACATGATAGAAAACGGCAAGCCTGCCCCTGATATTTATCTCGCCGCCGCAAAGGAGCTGGAGCTTGACCCTGGCGAGTGCATTGCCCTCGAGGACTCACCAAACGGCATACGCTCCGCGTATGCCGCAGGCTGCAAGCCTGTTATGATACCCGACCTTTCACAGCCTGACGAGGAAACAAAAAAGCTTCTGTATGCCTGCTGTGATGACCTTTCCAAGGTCATAGGTGTGATACAAAAGCTTTTAAGATGAATATTCTGCCAATTCATGTAGGGGCGAACATTGTTCGCCCGCTTTTTGTAAAAACCTTATAAAAATTGATACAATGTTACACGAATTGACACAAACGCTACATAGGGATAGTAAAACCGATAGCTTTATCACTTCGACGGGCGAACGCTGTTCGCCCCTACACTGACTACACTGATTTGCAAAATAAAATACAAAAATGCGGATACCTCCACGAGATATCCGCATTTATTTTTTATCCTACCTAATTAATCCTCGACCTCAGAAACAGAAGACGTGTCAGTGTCCGCCTTGCTGTCCTTGTCTTTATTATCAGAAGCCTTGCCACCCAGATACTTTTCATAAATAGCTATCTGATCCTCAACAGACTTCAGCTCGTCCTTAGACTTTGTTGTAACACAAATATATTTGTGTCCATTATCATCAAGTATAGTTGAAAGGGTGTACTTTGCTTCGTCGGTAAAGCCTGTCTTTCCGCCCTCGATGCTTATGCCGTCGTCAGCCTCGCCGTCACCGTCACAATCCACATAGTAGCCCTCAATTCTCTGTGCAACAATGCTTGTAAGCTCGATACCGTCCTTGTGCTGTTTTGTCTTTGAAGTTGTGTACTTTGTTGCTGTAAGCACTTCACGGCAAGTTTCGTTATCCATAGCCGCCTTTGTGATAACTGCGATATCCTGCGCTGTGGAATAATGATTTTTGTTGTGCAGACCGCTTGCATTCACAAACTTCGTGCCGGTAAGACCAAGCTCCTGGATCTTAGCGTTCATAAGCTCAACGAACTTCTCCTCTGAGCCTGCAACTGCGTTTGCAAGACCTGTTGTTCCGTCAGCACCGCTCACAAGGATAGCTGAATAAAGCAGGTCTTTCATTGTAACAGTTTCCCCGGCTTCAAAGCCTGCTCTTGATGCGTTGTCCTCGATAAGAGGGTCGATATCATCGCTTGTGAACTTATATGTAGCGTCCATATCCTGAATATTCTCTGCGGCTACAAGAAGCGTAAGCATCTTTGTAAGAGAAGCAGGATATACCTTTTTCTCGTAATTATAACCTGCAACTATCTCGTTAGTGTCAGCGTCAACAAGTATAGCTGAGTTTGCTGTCATACCCTTTATATTTATATCCTGATAATTTGCAGACTTCACAGGATAATTGCTCACAGGCTCTTCCACAACTGATGAAAGGTCGTCAACCTCTGAAACCTCCTCAGAAGAGCTTTCCTCAGGTTTGCTGTTCACCTTAACAACTGCGTCTGCCACCTTGCTTGCCTGAATGGTATATCTTCCTGTCACCACCAATGCCGCTGAACCGACAGCCACAAGCATTATAACTATAAGCACAGCAACTATAGCTGCACCGCCCTTTTTGTTTGTCCTCTTCATTTTTACAACAATTCCTTTCCTAGTGCTTATACTGCACCTATCTCCTCTTTTTCTTCCTTATGACCATATTTCGCTTCATACTCGTTAAGAGTATCGTGACAATATTTAAGTATATCTCTTCTCGTCACAATACCTATAAAAACTTCCCTGTCATCAATAACAGGCACAAAGTTCTGATCCATTGAAAGAAGTATCAGATCCTCGATAGTAGAATAAACATAGACGGGTTTCATTCTAACACGCCTTGTTATCTCGCTTATCTTATATTTTTCCAGCTCACGCATATCCTGAATGCCATTATTGAGCATGAACCACAGAAAGTCGCCCTCTGCAAGGGTCTTTACATATCTGCCCTCACGGTCGATAACAGGCACAGCGGTAAAGCTGTGATTTTTCATTTTCTCAAGAGCCTGCCTTGCTGTGTTGTCATCATAGACAAAATCCACGCAAGCCTTCGGCTTCAAAAACTTTAGTATATTCATTTATATATATATCCTCTTGTAAGCATACGTTTTTATGCGGTAAAGACCGCACCTATAATTATACCAAAAAAACGCATACAAGTAAAGCATAGAGAGGGCATTTTCCGCCCTGCGTTTTCAACAAATCTCCACGCTGAAATTGTGCATTTTGACTTACTGCTGTGCAGACTTGTAGCCGTATGTGTAAACAAGGCTCACAAAGCTGTCATAGGATATAGTCTTAAGATCGTCCGTCTGATATCCCCCTGCACTGAGATCGTCTGTTGTAACGCCTGCTTTGTTTAAGATACCCTGACAATAGCCAAGCCTCTGATCCTCTGACATACTGTCAAAGTCCACAAGACTTGTCGCCTGAGATACGTCAAACAGGCTGTCGTCAGCGTCCCCTGAAAGCTCGTCAACAGTGTATTCTGAAACTGTATCATCTGAGCCTTCAATGGTAAAGGTCTGCGTGTATTTTTTTAAGCTTCCGTCAGATTTATCAAAATACAGGTCGATAGCAGTAATGTATGTGTCGCCCGTATAAGTGTACTCCTCGATATCGAAATCATCAGCCTCATCACTGTTTATATGACCATAGGTTCTCGGCAGGTTTTGCTTGACTATGCTTTCAAGAACGCCGTCAAGCTCCTTCACGTCTGACTTGTGATAAACACCGGTCACGTTATCGTAATCATATCCTGCTCCGTCAACATAGATAAATCCGCTGGTACCTATATCCGATGTGACTTTCAGATAGATGTTTCCGCCCTTTTTGGCTCTTACTACCTCCTGCTTTGAGCCGTCGGCCTCTGTGCAGGTCGTTTTCAGAGTGTAGTCACCGTCAAAGATCGCAGCAGTTTTTTTAATAAGCTCACCCTGCTCGTTCAATACCTTACTGTCTGCATCACTCTCGTCACCCTTGCTGTCCTCAGACTTTGCGCTGTCGGCATTGTCGGCTGTTGAAACGTTCGCCTTGCTCTCTGTGGCAGAAGAGCTGTCCTTACTATCCTTTGAACAGCCCGCTGCACACAAGCATACCACGCAAGCGCAGAGAGCCGCACATATTTTCTTTATATCCATATGTAAATATCCTTTCAGACCATGTACTATATTTCTTTTTCAAGACAATACTGCTGTTAACATTATACACCCCTTAAACTTTTATGTCAAGAGATAAGGCATAGCGTAAAGATCGGTGAATTATTTGCTATTTTACCTTATTTACGCACATAAATAACACAAAAATCACCTATCAATGTATACTGTGAGTTTATGCTTTTTTCACAAAAGTCTGGTATAATATTTGGGTATTCTGACGAAAGAACACCTAAAGAAGAAAAATATATGTGAAAGAGGAAGTAAAAATGGAAGCAGGTCTGATAATCGGAAACCAAATAATAATAATGTTCATTATCCTTATTATAGGCGCATTTTGCTATTTAAAAGGGATAATCACAAAGGACGGTACAAAACAGTTGTCCTCATTCGCACTGAATATAATCAATCCTGTGCTTATATTCATGTCCTATCAGTCAAAATATGACAAGACCCTTGTGCATGGATTGCTGTGGTCTTTTCTGCTGTCAGCGATATCCTATGCAGTGACTATCTTGCTCACCTATGTTCTTATAAGAAAAAAGACTCCCGACCTTGCGGTGGAGCGTGTTTCGTCAATATATTCAAACTGTGCATTCATGTGCATACCCCTTATAAACGGCATTTACGGCTCAGAGGGCGTTTTGTATCTTACAGCGTATCTTACGTTCTTCAACGTCCTTATCTGGACACACGGACTTATGACAATGAAAGGCGAGCGTGACTTTTCTTCTCTTGTGAAAGCCCTTATCTCACCGTCAGTTATAGCCGTTGTGATCGGTCTTATTTGCTATCTTACAAATGTCAGACTGCCGAAAGTTCCTGCAACAGCTTTGCAGTACATAGCAGATATGAACACGCCTATCGCCATGGTGATAGCAGGTGCAACAGCCGCACAGACCAACGTTTTGAAAGCTCTTCAAAACCGCCGTATCTACTACGTTTCACTGTGCAAGCTCATAATACTCCCTGTGGCAGGCTTCTTTGCAATGTGGATACTTGATCCTCCTCCGATAGTTCTTATGACAGTTACCATAGCCGCCGCCTGCCCTGCTGCGACCATGTGTACAATGTTCGCTGTAAACCTTGACAAGGACCCTAAAACAGCCTCAGAGATCTTTACAATCACCACTATCCTCAGTGCTGTAACTCTGCCGCTTATAACTATCTTTGCCGACAGACTTACATATCATATTTAAAGTCAGCCTAAGCAAACATATCCATATAAACAAAAAGACCTGTCAGCATTTCGCTGCACAGGCTGTGAAAAGATAAATAAGCTACGCTCTGCAATGCTTTCCGAAAACCTCGGAGAGCATTTTTTTATCACTCTTTTTGCTGCACCGCAGGTAATTCTATAAAAAGCCTGCCGCACACACTGATCCCCTTCATGACAACACCGTTTAAAGAGATTTCAAACGTCTTGCCTTTATAATTTTTTATCCACCCATAGTATACACCTTACTTCATCGGTGCCTCGGATAATAAAAGTATAACATATAATCAATTCACTGTCAATATTTCTTTGAACAAATAGCATATAAATTGTATATTTCAATAAAACAACCAGAAAATTTATAGCGTTTTACACAAAATTGTCAGAAAGCATTCTCAAACAAGACACAATTTCTCCGCTATTTTACTTTTTTCTGCAAAATATTATCCTCCGCCCTCATAAAAAATCTGTATACATCTCCAAGAGAAGCAAGGTCACTGCATACTGTGTCCAGCAAGTTCACGTTGAAAAGCAGCTTAGGGTCTTCACTGTCAAAGCTTACACCGATATCCTTTTTATTGAGCCACAAAGCGTCCTCACGGCTGGCATTTGGAAAATGGTCACGCTTATACTCGTCACCGAACAAAACAAACTTGCTGTTCGCTTTCAAAGCTTTGCGAGCCTTGTTATATTCCTGCGCCCCTGCAAGTATCATCGCCCTCATTTCGTCCATGCTTTCTCTGTCGGTTTTGTAATATCCACAACCATAGCCGAAACCATGGGTAGAGATATAGAAATAAAACTCAGGCATGGGGTGATATTCGCTTTTGTCACGCTGGCATTTCAAAGAACACCACACGCTCTCTCTGAATATGGGTCCGCCCTTGTTGTAACGTGCGTCTTTGTAAAGCCTTGATATCTTTTTCGGGTTGCATACTATCCTGCTGTCGATATCGTTCATTATAGGCGTGAGCGCAGTGATAAGCTCCGCAAAAGGCTCTTCTATGAGCCTGTGATAATCCGCCTTATGCTCCTTGAACCAATCCTTACTATCTCTCGTATGATTTTCAAACAAAAAGCCGATAGCCTCTTCACTAAATAGCATTTTTCTCTCTCCTTGATGTTTCTAAACTTATTATAGTATATCACGATTTGCATTTTTAATCAAGAAAAAAGAGCCTGCCAAAGCAAGCTCTCTTCCAAATGGATTTTATGAATGAAGACCCATTTCGTAAGCGGTTTTCATGTGTACACTGCTCTGCACTTCGCCCTTGTCCCACACGCCTGTGCCGTAAAGGATACCCTTTTCAACTGCCCCGTCAAGACAGTCAAGAGTAAATCCCCTTATGCTCTCAACTGTCTTTTCAAGGTTAGCGGCATTGGTATCAGCCGCAGTGAGTATATAATACACTTCTTTGTTTACCATTTCAGTGTATCTCGGCACTGTTCTGTCAATGAGTGTCTTGAGCTGAGCGTCCATGGTGTAGAAATAAACAGGCGTTGCAAAAACGATAACGTCAGCGTTCACCATTTTGTCCATTATCTCCGCCATATCGTCTTTCTGCACGCACTTGTGAGTGCTGTTGCAAACGCCACAGCCTGTGCAGTAGTTCACCTTAAAGTTCCTGAGAAATATTTTTTTCACCTTGTGTCCTGCCTGCTGTGCACCCTTTATGAACTCATCGCAAAGCACGTCGGAATTTCCGCCCTTTCTAGGACTTGCAGATATAACAAGTATATTTTTCATATTGTCACCTCAAATATCAAAGTGTCTTTATAACGTCATCGGCTATCTGCTCAGGGGTAAGATGATTTTCTTTCAGCACCTCGGCAGGGTCATAGCGGTCATAGAACTTCTTTTCAAGACCAAAGCAAAGGGTCTTTACATCACTGTCGCCGTAAAATCTTGCTATCTTCTCGCCAAAGCCGCCCTCAAGAACGCCGTCCTCAAGAGTGATAATGGTCTTGTGGTCAGCCTTAAGGCTTTCAAGCATTTCCTTATCAATGCCTGTGATGTAGTAAGGGTTTATTACAGTAGCCTTGACACCTGTTTTTTCCTCGATAAGCTTTGCAGCCTCAACGCCCAAGCCGTAGAATGAACCCAGTGCGATAACAGCAACCTGACTGCCCTTCTGTGTCATCTCATACTTGTTGAGCTTTGAAAGATCCTTTGTGAAAGGCTTGCCGTCTGAAACAAGGCTTGCATGAACTCTTATTGCAACAGGGTGTTCTTTCTGTTCAAGGGACCAATCCAGCATTGCAAGATATTCTTCCTTTGTTACAGGTGCAAGATAAACAAGCTCAGGGATATTTGATATCATCGGTATATCATAAATTCCAAGGTGAGTAACGTCACTCATGCCGTAAACCGAAGCCGCAAAAACAGCTATTGTAACAGGACTTTTATTTATGCAAACGTCCTGAGAAAGCTGGTCGTAGGTACGCTGTAAGAACGAGCTGTAAACACCGTAGAAAGGCTTTCCATCGTTCTTTGCTATACCTGAGGCAAGTGCCATTGCGTGTTCCTCTGCAATGCCCACGTCCATAAACTGCTTGCCTGCTTTCTTTCTGACATCAGGAGTGAAGCCGAAAACCGTCGGAGTAGCGGAGGTTATAGCACACACGGACTTGTCAGCCTGCATTTTCTCAAGGAGATAATTGCAGGTAACAGTTCCGTAATCCTCGCCCTCAGAATTGTAAAGGGACTTGCCTGTTTCAGGGTCGAAGGGCATATGCCAGTGCCATGTTTCCTTATCCTTTTCCGCAGGAGCATAGCCCTTGCCCTTTTGTGTTACAATGTGAACGGCAACAGGCTTTTTGCTGTCCTTTACACTCTCAAACGCCTTGATGAGCGAGGTGATATCGTTGCCGTCCTTAACGAAAACATAGTCAAGACCCATTGCCTTGAAAAGGTTACATTCAGCCTTGCCCTCGGTATCACGAAGAAGCTTGAGATTTCTGTACATACCGCCGTGGTTTTCTGCGATAGACATATCGTTATCGTTCACAACGATTATGAAGTTGGTATCCATTTCCCCTGCAAAGTCGATACCCTCCAGAGCTTCGCCACCGCTGAGAGAGCCGTCGCCTATAACAGCGATAACATTGCCCTCCTCGCCCTTGAGATCTCTAGCCTTTGCAAGACCGCTTGCAAGGCTCACAGAAGTGGAAGTATGGCCAACCGTAAAAATGTCATGCTCGCTCTCCTCTGGGTTTGTGTAGCCTGAGATATCATCGAACTTGTCAGCATCAAGGTAGGACTCCTTTCTGCCTGTGAGCATTTTATGTGGATAGCTTTGATGTGAAACGTCAAAAACTATCTTGTCCTTAGGGGACTCAAAAACGTAGTGCATAGCGATAGTGGCTTCCACCATGCCAAAGTTAGGACCAAAATGTCCACCATGCTTGCTGAGCCTGAAAAGCAGAGCCTTTCTCATTTCCTCAGCCAGCGCTGTCATTTCATCAACAGTGAGCTTTTTAACGTCAGCAGGTGAGTTTATTTTTTCAAGATACATTTTCATTTCCTCCTGTTTTATTTATAATTTTTCTTAGCTTTAGCTTACTTATATTGTACCACCTGGAGTTAGCTCCAAGTCAACAGGTTGTAGAGATATTTTACATTTTATTAACAATCGACCTAACAAAAAAGCACGGTCATGTGCCGTGCTTAGTATATTTCTCTTGAAAAAAATTAATGCCGTGCTATAATTATAGTATCACCAATATCACACCGGAAAGGTCTTGAAAGCATGAAATACAAAGTTATAGACATAAGTGAAGAGGATTACGGCTGCGAGGGCATACCGGAGGACAGCGAACTCATGTGCAGTGTTTTGATTGAAAGCTCTGACGGCACACAAAAATGGTTGAAAATAGCTGACCGATATCTCAGAGAAAACAACATTGATATAGGCAGTGTCATCACTGCAGACTAGCCTGCCTCCCCTGGAATATCACGCATTATCCACGCAAGCTGTTCTTCTGTAGGCTCTTCTATCTCATAGCCGTTGACATTGTCGCCCTTGAAACAGTTTTGATACAGCTCCACCCATGCAAATGTTGACAGTTTGCAATCAGAATAGATTTCTTTTTCACCTTTGTACGGCAGATCTTCAGGATAGCAGGTCTTGATAATAGGATTTCCATAAGGGGTGCAGTCCTCGAACTTATCCAAAGAAGAACCCACACAGCACACTCCGCTCAGTGAATATCTTGCCACAAGATACTTTTCACCATCCTCATCAGGGTTCTTTTTAAACGCTATCTGCGCCAGCTCGACAATAGCTTCTGCGGCGTATATAGGGCAAGGAATTAAATATCCGTTGTGAAGCTCAAAGATCTTGTCCTTGTAATGAAAAGTCTTTCGCTTTTCGATAGTGCCATATTCTGCATACTGAAAAATGTTCAGCTCAGGGGCATCGGAGTAATAGTCGGTGACAATTTTCCCTGCCTTACTGCGGAAATAGCGTTGTTTCTGCGCTTCAAGATGGTTCGATTCCACATTTTCATCAGAAAAATAATTGTGTTCAAATTCGTCGATATCCTCAGTAAAAAACGAAGCTGTACCGCTTGTGCATGAGGGAAAGTTGGCGTCAAACAAGGTTATTTTGTATATCATATGAATTTCCTTTCTTAGAAGCAGTGCCAAGCATTTCGGTACTGCTTTTATTATATCTTATTATGTTTACGTTTGAGATAAACAAGACTATTTTTCTTTGTCGCAAAGGAGAAAATATTCGCTCATGAGTTTAGCGAGGTGTAACTACACTCATATCTTAAATCAACATCATAATTTTGTCAATTGTTTTATTTGTAAATTGCCAGTAATTTGTATCTTTATGCAAATTGATACTGCAAAATTTGTAGCAGATAAACAAAAAAAGCCGCAGACAAAACGTCTACGACTTAGAAAACACTCTGGCAGGGGCAGAAGGATTCGAACCCTCGGCACGCGGTTTTGGAGATATTTACCAATTCTGCATTTTAATCGTACTTGACAAATCGTCAAAATATGTTATGATATAGTAAAAAATACAAGGAGGAAGAATTATGAGACTTATTGAAAACAAAAAGGAAGCAACTACACTTGCAGGTGGCTGCAACGAACTGATCAAGCCCGAAAAACTGACTAAAATGCTCAAACATGATGAGGCTATCAAGTATTGCCATGATTTCTTTGAGTATACCACTACAAGGTTTGGCTTCAACGGCAGCAAGATCTACAAGATCGATGAGGGAAAAGCTACTGCCGAGTTTGACGATCTTGAGGATCTTGAAGAAACATTCATCCGAAAGAACAAAGAAATGGACACAGAGCTTCATGAAGCACAGATTGAGGAACGAACAGAAGCTATCATGAGAGTAGCTGCTGAAGCTGACCTTGATGAGCTTAAAAGATACAAGATGTTCATAGACTATGAGATTGAAAAGAAAAAGGGTAACAATCCTCCTAATCCTTTTACAATGGAAAATCTCTGGTACAGATAGAAAACAAAAAGCTGATGAGACAATACTCATTGGCTTTTTCTTTTTCGGGAAGCTAAGCTATGAAAATTGCTGCTGAGAATATCGGCAGCTTTTTTGATAGCTTGACTATCAGGCATAGACAGGGTAGCTCCCTGAGCGGCAGGACGGTGTTCTCCCCTGCTGCTTTTTCTATGTCATCATTGGGGAACACAAAATGATATCAAGAAAGGATGTTCATAATGGAGAACACAATTATTTCGATCATAACTGAAAAAGGCGGCACAGGAAAAACAACTACAACATTCAACCTAGGTTGCGCACTAGGAAAGCTCGGCAAAAAAGTGCTACTTATCGACCTTGACAAGCAGGGCAACCTCACTTCGTATTGCTCAGAGTCAGCAGTAAAAAAGACCATAGCAGATCTTATCTACAGTTCAGCGTCTGGTGATACTTCTATAGACTATGCAGAGTATATCAAGAATTCTGAGAAAAATCCAAACGTTGACTATATATCCGCAGGACGTATGCTCGGTTCGGCTAACAGCGTGATCGCCTCATCCGCCAACTGTAACTATATACTCAAGCTCATGCTCCGTGATAAGGCTTTGACGGATACCTATGACTACATACTCATAGACAATCGTCCTGACCTTGATCTTCTTGCGCAGAATGCTCTTAACGCTTCAGACTTCGTTATTATACCAATAGACGCTGGTATATTCGCCTTTGACGCCATTGACCTCATTACAGAAAAGGTCAATGCTATAAGGGCAACAACGAATCCAGGTCTTAAAATACTCGGCATTCTCGAAAACAGGAGCAATATAACCACAACGTCAAAAGAAATAGACGTTGCCTGCCGAAAGATATATGGAAATACAGTTTTTGATACTGTCATCCCAGCTCGTCCTGAGCAGGTCAACAAAACAGTGAAAAGCTATGCTGGATGTGTTAATTTGACAGGCAATACGCTTGCTGAAAAGTACACAGAGTTTGCAGAAGAAGTAATGGAAAGGGTGAATAGATAATGTGCAGCTTGCTTGAAAGACGCAGCCAACATCAGGAGAATATGCAATCTGAGGCTGAAAACATCAACCATGAGCTTGCCGCTGAGTATCTTAATCAGTGGCAAGGTACAGCTCAGAGGATCGTTGAGCTGGATATAAACAGTATCAAACCATACAGAACGCCTGAGGGTAAAGAACAGCCATACAAGATAAGGCAATCCAAGGTCGAGCGGCTGGCTATCTCTATAAGGGACCTGGGTGTCCTGCAGCCAGTTATAGTTCGCAGAAAAGAAAATGAATATGAGATACTTGCAGGTCATCATAGATACTATGCGGCTAGGCTGTGCGGTCTGACGACTATTCCATGCCAGATTAAGGACAACATAGACGACTTTACGGCATATATGATCGTTGCAGAGTCTAATACAAGAACAGATGAT
>NZ_LARF01000032.1:0-26645 GCF_000980385.1 Ruminococcus sp. N15.MGS-57 | reverse complement strand
AAATCTGTTTGTGAACATATCCACAGTGAAATAATCTGTCGCCATATTGAACTGTATGTCCGAATCGTTGACGATATTCAGGGTCAGGAGGTTCAGACTTTCGTTTGTGATATATCCATTTTGCGCATAGTCTGACTTTACACATTCTGTTGTATTGTTGCTGTTCATGATATCGTTGTAATAATTATAGTCAGCAGGGGAGTAGCTAAAAATGGCATTGTCTGGGTTTTTCATAGAGCTTTCGTCATAGATATCCAGCAGGTCATTTTTGAGGGTTTGAGCTATAATTTTGGCATTTTCAGTGAAGCTTTCGCCGCTTCCGTATTTGAGAGAAACGCTGTTATCGCTGTCTGAAATGGTTATCTTGCAGTTGTTATTCTCAATATGGGCTTCTATTCTGCAATTCACCGCCTTGTTAAAAGCGTCCTCATCAAGGGTTTTTATCTCCGACAGGATATCGATTACCAAAGAATTTGGCTCATAGCTGTTATCATCTGTCAAAAAATCCACGCTTGGAAGTCCGCTGTCGGTTTTCTCCAGCAGGTCAACGTAATACCTTGTGCTGTGTTCCTTGCCCTCGATATTTTCGTCATAGTTGCCGCTGTAGACAATATCGCAGTATGCAGGGCTGTTTTGTATTATGTCGAGATTTCCTACCGTAAAATTTGCGCTTTCAAGCACTGTGTCTGCAAGCTTTATAAAGTCTGCTGAACACAACTGCAGTGTACCTGTATCGCCGGATACACTGCTGTTTGCAGGTGGAGCTGTGCCTGCGTTCGGCTCGTAGTCATGGATATTTCTTGTCATGTAAATTCCGCCTGACATTACAAGCGCCACTGCCGCCGCTGCCGCAACTACCTTTGCACCCTTGTGTCTTGCGACTATGGCAGGCTGTGTCGGCTCGGTTTGTGGTGTGAAAGTATCCGTATTTATATCTCCGTTTTGTTGTGGAAAACGCTTTTTGAGCGTTTCTTTGAGCTGTGTTTTTTTCTGCTCAGAAAGGCTTGCGCCTGCGAAAAATTGTTTTATATCTCTTTCGTTCATACGCTCATCTCCTTTTCGTAGTCTGAAAGTGAAAGCTTTAGTTTTTCTCTTGCTCTTTTCAGCCTTGATGTGACCGTGCCCTTGCTTGTTCCCAAAATGTCGGCTATCTCATCGGTCTTGCAGCCTTGATAATAAAAAAGATAAAGCACTATCCTGTATTTTTTATCCAGCCTGTTTATAGCGTTTTGCACATCTATCTGCATATCAGGTGATGAAAAATCGCTGCTTGCACTTACCTCATTTTCTGCACGCAGACGTCTGCCTGCCGACCTTAGCAGGTCTTTGGATAGATTTATCGCCGTTCTCAGCAGCCACGCTTTAAGATGCTCGTCATCATTGAAGAAAAGCTCACCCTGCCTTGTGAAATATTTTATTATGACCTCGCTGACTATATCCTCCGACTCGTGAACGCTGCCTGTGACTGCCAGTGCCGCTCGGTAGATATCGTCTGAAAATTTGTCAACTATGTAGTCAATATCTCTTGTCAAAGCTGTCACCTCCTTTGTTGTTTTGAAAAGCCTTTCATCTATAACACGAATGTAAAGACCGTTTGATTGCATAAAAAATGGACGAAAAATAATTTTTTCGTCCATAAAAAATCAGCTTTTACTTGTTTTTACATAAGACCACCCGTCACCGAGGTTATCCTCGCCCCCTGATGAGCTTATGGGTGAGCGGTAAATATAGTAATGATCATAAATGGTATAGAATTTCACTGTCAAGCCGTCGCTGTCGATGTATGTAACGTTCCTGCGCTCCAGCTCCTCAAGCTCTTTCTTCACAGACTTGCAGGCATTGTTTTCAGTGAGCGATTTAATGGAGCATTTGCCCTTTGGCAGTGTCGGCTTTTCACATGAAATGCTTTCTATCATAAACTCCGCAGTGGTCTGAAAGTTAGCCTTATTGTCATTGAAAACGGCTTTTATCTGGCTGTCGGAGCGCATATAGTGCTGATGCCAGAAGCCGAGTGCTACTGCAAGAATAACGACTATCCAAATTATCCACTTGACTTTTCTGCCTGTTGACCATTTGCGAAGCTTGCCGTCAGCCCCCATATCTTTCTCGCTGACAATTGGATTTATCTGCTCGCTCATTATTTTACAAACGCCTCCAATCTGTAGATAGGCATACCCATGTCTGAGAATTTCTTTTCATATTCCGTCACGATATTGCCCTCGAAGCCGCTGTTGTGAAGGTCGAGAGAAATGTTTTTAAGTCCGTAATTTGCCGCAGAGAACTCCTCCAAGGAGAACTCAAAGAAGTGCATATTGTCGGTCTTTTGGTATATCTCGCCTTTGTCCACAAGAATACGTCTGTATATTTCAAGAAAAGCTCGGTATGTGAGCCTATGACGTGCATATGTATTTTTAGGATACGGACAGCTAAAGTTAAGATAGATACACTCCACTGACTTTTCAGGGATAAAGCAATCCAGATATTCAGCCTCGCCCCTTGCAAATCTCAGGTTCGGTATGCCCTCGTCTATAGCCATTTGTGCGGCGTCAACTATAACGTTACTGCTTTTTTCTACTGCAAGGAAATTCTTGTCAGGATTTCTCTTTGCTATCTCTCTTGCAAACTGACCCTTTCCACAGCCTATCTCCAGCACAAGTGGATTGCTGTTTCCGAATATCTTCTCAAAGTCAATAAGCTGTTTGTTTGATTTGTCCTGAAAATTCTTCTCGTCACGGTCAAGATATAAAATATAATCTCCGCAGGCTTCAAGACGTGCCTCAAGATTTTTCTTTCTTCTCATTCTCATATGGGATAAACTCTCCTGTTATTTATTAGAATATTTGTGCAGAAAATAGTCCTTGTCAGACGTGACCTTTAGCCACTGCACAGCCGACCCTGTGAGCATATTTTCATAAGGATAAACTGTGAGCATGACTTCGGGTGTGTCCTCACCGCTGAAATGAGGGGTCACCTTAAAAGCTATCTCGCAGTTGAGCCGCTGAACGACCTCTTCCTCGGTGAGCTTTCTGAAAAGCACTGAGGTGTCCTTTTCGGTGATAGGTATTTTGGTAAACTTCGCCTGATAAATTTTTTTGCCGTCCTTTTTGGTGACAAGTGAAAAGCCATGCTTCACAAGGGTTATCTTTCCACCATGGTTTTCGTAGTATTCAAGGTTTGAAAAGGTAACACGTCCGTCATTGACAGCTTCACCGGATATCGAAACGCAAAGCCCTTTGTCTGACGCTTTCCCTGCACTCTCCACTCCGAAAGCAAAGGGAAGTCCGTCTATCATTATTTCTCCGCAGGTGGAAAACTGCAACTTCACCTGCTTTTTCTTCAAGCCTGCAAATGGATTTTTCATGACAACTCCTATATTAAAGGTCGATCTGCACGCCGCCAACAGGTCTTATGGACAGCACATAGCATGAGCCTTCACCGAATACTCTCTCCATTTCAGCCTTGAAAGCTTCAAGCTTCTTTTCAGGTACGAACGCTTGGATAGTTCCTGCAAAGCCACCGCCGTGTACTCTGCAAGCGCCCTCACCGCCAAGAGCCTGCTTTGCAAGATACAGAGCAAGTGAAAGACCCTGCTCGTTTGGGGCAGAAGAAGCATAGATGTTCTGAAGATATTTGAATGATGAATCTCCTGATTCATTGATAAGGCTCAGGAAAGCGTCAAAGTTGCCCTCTGAAAGTGCGGAAGCTTCCTTGCCAACTCTCTCGTTATCGTCAAAGAAGTGGAGCGCTCTAAGCACAGCTCTGTCACTGCACTTTTCTCTAACGGCGCAGATGTTTTCAAGAAGCTGTTCCTTTGTTATCTCTCTCAGCACCTTTTTGCCGAAGAAAGCCGCAACAGACTTCATTTCCGCAGGGATAGCCGCATACTCAGGGGTGAGGTCGGCATGGTTGCCCTTTGTGTCAACGATACACAGTGCGTGACCGCTTTTTGTGAAATCGAACTTTACAGAGTCGATAACAGGGTGCTTTTCGTCAGCAAAGTCGATAGTGATAAATCCGCCTACTGATGAAGCCATTTGGTCCATAAGACCTGACGGCTTGCCAAAATATACATTTTCCGCAAACTGAGCTATCTGAGCTATTTCCACAGCAGAAACCTCGCCCTCGTTGTAAAGACCGTTGAGGATAGTGCCGATAAGCACTTCATAAGCCGCAGATGAAGAAAGTCCAGAGCCTTTGAGCACGTTTGAAGTTGCATAAGCCTTGAAGCCCCCGGCATTGTGACCATTCTTCTTAAAGCCTGCGGACATACCTCTTATAAGTGCCGCTGATGTGTTTTTCTGCTCCTCGTAGATAGTGTCATCATCGACGTTCACAGTGTCCATTGGGAAGCCCTCGGACTTTATTGTAATAACGTTCTCTTCGTTGTCAGGAGCGACAGCGGCAATAACGTCGAGTGAAACGCCTGCCGCAAGAACACAGCCGAAGTTGTGGTCGGTGTGGTTGCCGCCTACCTCAGTTCTGCCTGGAGCTGAGAAAAAAGCAGTTGGCTTTTCACCGAAAAGCTTTTCAAATTCATCTGCAACTCTGTTATATCTTTCTCTCTGAAACGCTGTCATATCGGCTGTGTAGACCTCGTCAAGTGTGTATTTTTTCATTATGTATATCCTCCGAACGTAAATATAAGTATACCTTGTTATTATACAACATTTATGCTCTTTTTTCAAGTACAATTTTTTAAACAAGTGAGGAGGTAAGAATGAGGAATGAGGAGTGTTAAGAGTGAGGAATGAGGAATTATGGTATCGCCTGGCGGCGATTTATTTTTTGTTGCTCAAAACGTGTAAGCTGGCATAAATTTTTGCACAGAAGCTCCTTTGATATTTTATGCAAACTGACAAAATTGCCGTAAGTAAACTTTTTATAACACTCTATTGGTGCTTTAAATCAAAAAAGTTGTTGCATTTTGGTGAAATTTGTGGTATAATTACTTGTATCTATTTTAATTATTGTTTATTTCTACCGACCACGAAAAATGGTCGGTGCAGTGAAAGGAAAGATTTATTGTATGAAAAAACTAATGCTTGGAAACGAGGCGTTTGCAAGAGGTCTGTATGAGGCAGGCTGTAAGGTTGTATCATCTTACCCTGGTACTCCGTCAACTGAGATAACAGAAGCTGTTGCAAAATATGACGAGGTATATGCTGAGTGGGCGCCTAATGAAAAGGTGGCAATGGAAGTGGCTCTTGGCGCTTCTATAGGCGGTGCAAGAAGCTTCTGCGGAATGAAGCACGTTGGTCTTAACGTTGCCGCTGACCCTCTTTACACAGCAGGCTACACAGGCGTAACGGCAGGTATGGTAATAGCTGTCGCCGATGACCCTGGTATGCACTCGTCACAGAACGAGCAGGATTCACGTCACCATGCTATCGCTTCTAAGACAATGATGATAGAGCCTTCCGATTCAGGAGAGTGCAAGGAGTTTGCTAAGGCTGCTTTCGAGCTTTCTGAAAAGTTCGATGTTCCTGTTATCGTAAGACTGTCAACCAGAGTTTCTCACTCTCAGTCAGCCGTTGAGCTTTGCGAGAGAGAGGAAAGGGAGAATATCCCATATGAAAAGAATATCCAGAAGTATGTTATGATGCCTGGTAACGCTATCCGCCGTCACCCTGTTGTTGAGGCAAGAATGAAGGCTATCGCTGATTATGCCGAAACTTCACCGCTCAACAAGGTAGAGATGAACGATACAAAGATAGGCGTTATCACAAGCGGTATCTCATATCAGTATGCAAAGGAAGCTTTGGGCGACAAGGCTTCATATCTCAAACTCGGTATCGTAAACCCAATGCCAATTCAGATAATAAAGGACTTTGCCGCAAAGTGCGAAAAGGTCTATGTAATCGAGGAGCTTGACGATGTTATCGAAACACACTGCAAGAAGAACGGTGTGAACGTTATCGGCAAGGAGCTTTTCAGCCTTATGGGTGAGATATCACAGACTATCGTTGCCGAAAAGATACTTGGCGAGAAGAATGAGTATATCACATTTGAGGATAACGTGCCTGTAAGACCTCCTGTTATGTGTCCGGGATGTCCTCACAGAGGTCTGTTCTATTGCCTGCATAAGCTGGGCGTTATGGTATCAGGCGATATCGGCTGTTACACTCTCGGCGCAACAGCACCGCTTTGTGCTATGGATTCAACTATCTGCATGGGTGCTTCTATCAGCGGACTTCACGGATTTAACAAGGCAAGAGGTGCAGAGGCTGAGAAGAAGTCTGTTGCCGTTATCGGTGACTCTACATTCATGCACAGCGGTATGACAGGTCTTGTGAACGTTGCATATAACTCCACAAATTCAACTGTTATCATTCTCGATAACTCTATCACAGGTATGACAGGTCATCAGCAGAACCCTACAACTGGTAAAAACCTTAAGGGCGACCCCGCTTATGCCGTTGACCTTGAAATGCTCTGCCATTCACTTGGTATCAAGAGCGTAAGAGTTGTTGACCCATATCACATGGCTGAAACAGAGGCTGTTATCAAGGAAGAGCTTGCCAAGGAAGAACCAAGCGTCATTATTTCAAGACGTCCATGCGCACTTCTTAAATATGTAAAGCACAATCCACCGCTCAAGGTAAACAAGGATAAGTGCGTTGGCTGTAAGCAGTGCTTGAAGATAGGCTGTCCTGCTATATCTATCCATGACGGCAAGTGCGTTATCGACCATACACAGTGCGTAGGCTGCGGCATATGCAAGGAAATGTGTAAGCTGGGTGCGATATGCGACTAATGATAACATATATTTCGAGGTGTAAATAATGAAAACAAGATCAATTATGATAGTGGGTGTAGGCGGACAGGGTTCACTGCTTGCGTCAAGAATAATAGGAAACGTGCTTCTCTCACAGGGCTTTGATGTCAAGGTCAGCGAGGTACATGGAATGAGCCAGCGTGGCGGCTCTGTTGTTACATACGTTAAGTACGGCAGCGAGGTATGCTCGCCGGTAGTTGAAAAAGGCGAAGCTGATATCATTATCAGCTTTGAACAGCTTGAAGCCGCAAGATATGTTTCATATCTCAAGAAGGGCGGACATATCATCACTTCAACTCAGCAGATAGACCCAATGCCTGTTATCACAGGTGCGGCTGTTTATCCTGAGGATATCATAGGCAAGCTTAAAGCAGAGGGCGTTGACGTTATCGCTGTTGACGCACTGGCACTTGCGGAGCAGGCTGGTACTGCAAAGGCTTCAAACGTTGTTCTCATGGGCGTTGTGTCAACTAAAATGGCTTTTGACGAGGACGTATGGCAGAAGGCTCTTGAGCAGTGCGTTCCTGCAAAGTTCCTTGAACTGAACAAGAAGGCGTTCGCTCTCGGCAGAGAGGTAAAATAATGGACGAGATAAGCGGTCTTATCATAAAAATGACCGAGTTTTTCGCTGGCGACCCGAAACGTATACAGCACTTTATAAAGGTACATACCTTTGCCCGTGTTATCGGCAGGGCAGAGGGACTTGATATCCGCACTATGTATTGTCTTGATGTTGCGTCAGCGGTGCATGATATCGGCATAAAGCCTGCGGAGGAGAGATACGGCAAGGGTCACTGCGGCGGAAAGCTTCAGGAACAGTTAGGCCCTGAGCCTGCACGGAAAATGCTCACAGAGCTTGACTTTGACGAGGATATCATAGACAGGGTGTGCTTTCTTATCGCACATCATCACACCTATGAGGGCGCCCAGGGGCTTGACTGGCAGATACTCTTGGAAGCAGATTTCCTTGTGAACGCTTTCGAGGACAGCCTTTCCAAAGAGAGCATAAAAAGCTTCCGTGACAAGGTGTTCAAAACGAAAACAGGCATTAAGATGCTTGAAGAAATGTACGGCGTATGATACTTGTGCAAAGTTGATACCCGAGTAATATGACCGAAACCATTTTAACAGGAGGTGTGTTCCAATGGGAAAATATTGGAACGAAGAGATCGAGTGCATGGCGCACGAGGACATGAAAAAGCTCCAGAGCGAAAGACTTGTCAAGCAGGTCAAGCACGTCTGGGACAATGTGCCATACTACAAGAAGCTTATGGAAGAAAAGGGCGTAACGCCTGATGATATCCACGGCATTGAGGACCTGCACAAGCTGCCGTTCCTTTCAAAGGCTGATCTGCGTGAGGCTTATCCTTACGGTCTGCTTGCAAAGCCGCTTTCAGAGTGCGTGAGAATACATTCAACAAGCGGAACCACAGGCAAGAGAGTTGTGGCTTTCTACACTCAGCATGATATCGACCTTTGGGAAAATTGCTGTGCAAGAGCTATAGTTGCCGCAGGCGGATCAAAAGACGACGTTTGCCACGTTGCATATGGCTATGGACTTTTTACAGGCGGAGCAGGTCTTAACGGCGGCTCTCATAAGGTAGGCTGTCTGACACTGCCGATGTCATCAGGAAACACAGAAAGACAGATACAGTTCATGCAGGATCTCGGTTCTACTATCCTGTGCTGTACTCCGTCATATGCCGCTTATATAGGTGAAACTGTAAAGGAAATGGGCATAAAGCCAGAGGAGCTTACACTCAAAGCTGGTATCTTCGGTGCTGAGCCTTGGACGGAGGAAATGCGTCACGAGATAGAGAGTCTTCTTGGTATCAAGGCTTACGATATCTATGGTCTGACAGAAACAAGCGGTCCTGGCGTAGCTTTCGAGTGCGAAGCACAGTCCGGTATGCACATCAATGAGGACAACTTTATCGCAGAGATAATCGACCCTGACACGGGAGAGGTGCTTCCTGAAGGCTCAAAGGGCGAGCTTGTATTCACAAGTATCACAAAGGAAGCTTTCCCTCTGCTGAGATACAGAACAAGAGATATTTGTATTCTTACAAGAGAGAAATGCTCATGTGGCAGAACTCTCGTCAAAATGTGCAAGCCAATGGGCAGAAGCGACGATATGCTCATCATTAAGGGCGTAAACGTGTTCCCATCGCAGATAGAGTCAGTGCTTCTTAAGATATCAAAAGCAAGCCCTAACTATCAGATAGTCGTTGACAGGGTGAACAATTCTGATACTTTCGAGATAAGAGTCGAGCTTAACGACGATATGTTCTCTGATACTGTCAAGTCTATCGAGGATCTTGAAAAGAAGATATCCAACGATATCCATAATATCCTTGGCATCAAGGCAAAGATAAGACTTGTTGAGCCAAAGAGCATTCCACGTTCTGAGGGCAAGGCAGTAAGAGTTATCGACAAGAGAAAGCTTGTCTAAAAGACAGGGGGTAATTTTATGACAGTAAAACAGCTTTCGGTTTTTATTGAAAATAGACCTGGCAGATTGTCTGCCGTTACAAAAATACTTGGGGATAATGATGTGAATATCCGTGCAATGTCCCTTGCTGACACAAAGGATTTCGGTATTCTCAGACTTATCGTTGACGATTTTGAAAAAGCAGTTTCAGCCTTGAAAACAGAGGGCTTTTCCGTTACCACCACTCAGGTGCTTGCAGTGGAGATAAATGACCGCCCAGGCGGACTTTCAGAAGCAATGAAAGCTCTCTACAATGACAACATCAGCGTTGAGTATATGTATTCTGCATTCATAAACACTAAGGAAAACACGGCTTATCTTATCCTTAGAGTAGAGAACGTTACAGCCGCTCTGGATGCTTTGAGTGAAGCAGGATTTGCACTTATCTCACAGCAGGAATTGGCAAGCATCTAGCTGATTAGTGAATACTAACCGAAAAACCACTTAAAATCTATGTGAAATTTTTATGAAATGCCGAAAACCTCTTGATTTTTTCAGAAAATGTGTTATTATATAAGTATAGTATTTGATATGATACTTGTAGAATTTATGCAAGGAGGTCTGTGAAAATGGCTTATAAGATTAGTGATGAGTGCATCGGCTGCGGCGCTTGCATGGACGCATGTCCAGTAGGAGCTATCTCCGAGGCTGACGGTAAGTGTGCTATTAACGCTGACGAGTGCATCGACTGCGGTTCTTGCGCAGGTACTTGCCCTGTAGGAGCACCTCAGGCTGAGTAATTTACTTAAACTAAGAGAAAACGTCTGTCATATGGCAGGCGTTTTTTTGCACTTATTTTTTTGTGTATTAGTTTTCAGCGCGTTATCATAAAACTGTCACATTGGCGGAGTATTATATAGACACGATAAGAGAAAGACAAAAAGATGAAATTTACACATATACTTTTTTCTCCATATATACTTCATATACTTCAAAAAGGGAACGCTGGCTTGTGTCAGCGTTCTTTTTTTGCGTGGGTGATTTTGTGGATAGATATGTAAAATATCGTGGAAAATATGGGTTTTTGTAACGCAGGTGTCCGTTTTTCGGTATTATTAATAAAAGTTTTGCGAAATTTGTTAAAAGTGATAAAAATAGAACCCTTATTGTAGTTCCTTGGATATAAAATGTACAATGGTTGTAACTTGATGTTCATATAAACTTCATAAACAAGCGAAAAAACGGCTTGAAAATTACAATTTGATTACAATGCCCCTTGACTTTTGTAACCTTATTCATTATAATATGGTGTAGTTTATCACATTTGAAAGGAGCGTTCTGAATTGGGTTATTTGAAGTCGGGGATATCCCGATGTGTGGCTGTGCTTTCTGCCTGCGGAGTTGTGACAGTATCTGCTGTGACTTTTGCGACACTTGATAAAAACGTTATCCAGCCATGTGCGGTCATGCCGCCTGAAAATGCAAAGGTCATTTCTGTTGTTTCTGACAAGAAAACATCTGAGCAGATCGGTGATATCACAACTGTTCTTACAACATCAGCCGTCAAGGAAACTGCGAAAAATTCTCAGACCGAGGCTGTAAAGGCTGTAAAAACTGCAAAAAGCGAAACAACAAAGGCAACAAAGTCAGCTTCCGAAACAGCTTTGAGATCAGAGAGCGTAACGACCTCTGTAATATCACAGAAGCCAGCGTCAGTGACCGCAGTGCAGAGCGTGACTTCCGCTGACACAAAGCTTAGCATATCAGTAAGCCTTGTAACAAAGAAAACTCAGCAGGCTTCAAAGTCTGAAACAAAGGTTTCTGCTGTTACTTCCGCCCCTGTCAGCACTACTGACAGCGATACTGTTGCCTCAAAGGTTACAAAAAAGACTACAACAGTGAAAACTACTACTGCAAAAACTACTACAACTGCAAAGACAACAACTGCCCCTGTTACGACCACAACGCCTGCGGTGACTACTACCAAGAAAAAGACCACCACCACTAAGGTGACAACAACTAAAAAGCCTGTTACAACTACAACCACTGCGCCTGTTGTCGACAACGGCAAGACCCCTGCACAGCGACTTAATTCTGCAGTGCTTGATCCAAAGGCGACGCTCAGCGCAAAGGAAGAAAAGATACTTCTGAAATATCTCCATAAGATAATATCAGATGATATGACAAACTACGAAAAGGCTGTGGCTTGTTACGACTACCTTATAAAGAACACGGTCTACGATTACGGCGGCTGGGCAAATCCTGTCAAGGCTGTTCTTGAGGACGGTTACGGCACTTGCACAGAATATTCTTACGTTTACGCCGCAATGCTCAACTATATAGGCTTTGACGCAAAGACCGTTGACGGCAAGACCGCTATGGCGGCAGGCGGTTACGGCTATCATATGTGGGTGGAGGTAACGATAAACGGTCAGGTATATGTTATGGACCCTCAGGTGGACGATAACATGAGCTGGGGAGCGTATATCTCCCATGACCGCTTCTGCAAGACCTACAGCGAGGTCAAGAACAAGTATATAAAAGACTGATATTGTATCGGGTGGAGTTATCTGCCCGATATTTTTTTACTGTGTTTGCGTGTAGTTTGTTTGCAGTACGTTTATTTGTACATTAAATAAGAATATCCGGCACTCTTTTTGTGACAAATTTTTCAGCCTATCCTATAGACAAAAGGAAAAAAGCATGATATAATTATTCTTGATACATTGTCGGCAAATGCCGAACGTCATTTTGTACAGGAGGATAATTGATGACGGAAAATTCCACAAAGATAACGAAAAAGCCTGCGACATCAGTGAAGAAAAACAGCTCTGTCAAAGGTTCGTCAAAGAATAAGAAAAGAAAGAAAAAACGCAACAATATCGGCATTATCTGCGGCACTGCGGCAGCGGCTATCGTGATAGTTGTGGGCGGAGGATATTTCATTGGAAGAGCTTACTATAGCAACAGATTTCTGAGCGGCACAACAGTGAATGGCGTTGACGTGGGCGGAAAGACATTTGAACAGGCTTGCGATCTGCTCGGGGTGAACGATATGCCTTATGAACTTACGGTCAAAACTATCGACGGCACGCCTGTTGTTTTCAAGACGGCTGATTTTGATTACAGACTAAGCGGCAAGGACGATCTTCAGAAGATCTATGACAGCGTGAACAGAAAAACATGGTTCTCTGGATTTATACAGAACTCCATCTATAGCTTTAATGAGGACATCACATTTGATGTTGAGAAGCTTCAGAAGCTTGTGGAGAAAGCAAACTGGGGCGATGTTGAAACTGCCGATGCAAAGCTTGGCCTTAACGAGGATAAGACGGCTTATGTTATCACCCCTGAGGTGCAGGGAAACAAGATAACCGATATGAAAAAGCTTGAAGCTTATGTTACGCAAAGCGTGGCGGCAGGTGAGCTTAGCGTTGAGCTTGACAAGGACACAGGTTGTTATTCCCTTCCGGAGGTGAAGAGCGCAGACCTTGAGGACGATTGCAAGAAACGAAATGATGTTTTCCAGCTTTCTGTCACATACGATTTTGACTACACCACAGAAACTCTCACGGGCGAGGAGCTTATGAAGATGATAAAGCTCAAAGATGACGGAAGCTACACTGTGGATAGAAAAAAAGCCATGGAGTATGTTGAAAAGCTCGCAAAGAAGTATGATACATATAATACTAAGAGAAAATTCCACGCCACTTTGCAGGGCGACATAATCGTGCCGACAAGCTCTGATGCTAAATACGGCTGGTGGATAGATCAGGAAAAGACTTGTGACGATCTTGTGGATATGCTTGAAAAGGGCGAGAGCGTTGACAAGGTAGACCCTATCTATTACAGTACCGGTTATTTTGACTTTACAGGCGTTGAGTCTGCGAGAAGCAAGGACGATGATATAGGCGACACTTATATTGAGATAGACCTTACCGATCAGCACTTGTGGTATTATGAAAAGGGCAAGAAAAAGCTCGATACCTATATAGTTTCAGGTCAGACCACATCTGAGGCGAGAACAACTCTCCCTGGTGTTTATAAGCTGTGGTCAAAGGAGACCAACAAGCGTATGAAAGACACAAATGCCGACGGTGACGAGTGGGATACAAAGTGCAACTTCTGGAACAACGTTTCTCTCTGCGGAATAGGTCTTCACGATTCAACGTGGCGAGGCGGATATTTCGGCGGTGAGATATACAAATACAACGGCTCTCACGGCTGTATAAATATGAGCTATGATGACGCCAAATATGTTTATGACAACGTGCCTTACGGTACGCCTGTTGTTATGTACTACAAGTCTGCGGATAAATAATAAGGACGGTCAAGGTATCATGCCTTGACCGCTTTTTGTAAGGAGTGTTTTTTATGGAAAAGATATTATACAGAGAGGGCTTTACGGCTGAGGAACTTCCAAACGAGGTGATAGAGCGTATCAAAGGCGTTTCCTATAAGGAAAATCCCTATGTGAAGCTGAGCGACCTTGCCTATCTGCGTGTGAGATATTATGACTTTGAGCATAAGGTGCAGTCGGGGGAGTTTATCGTGGCGAGGAAGCTTGCACAGGAGGTTCTGGATATCTTCTATGAACTTTTCGAGGGCGGTTATGAGATAGAAAAAATCAGGCTCGTGGACGAGTATGACGCTGATGATGAAAGGTCAATGGCGGATAACAATTCCTCTGCCTTCAACTATAGGGTGGTGGCTGGTACCAATACTATTTCAGCTCACAGCTACGGTAGGGCGATAGACATAAACCCTCTTATAAATCCTTATATAGTGGGGAATAAGGTCATGCCTGCCAATGCTGCAGAGTATGCAGACCGTGACAAGGCTTTTGATCACAAGATTGACAGAACAGACCTTTGCTATTGCATTTTCAGGCGTCACGGCTGGAAATGGGGTGGCGACTGGAACAATTCTAAGGATTATCAGCATTTTTACAAAGAGTACGATTCTCCGCTGAAAATGGCTGTAAATAAGCTGAAAAGAGCGTTGTTACGTTAGTTTTCAAGGTTTACCTAGGAAGCAATATGAAATCATAAGTTATATATGTATACCGATTAACTAAAAATTAATAATGATTTTATGCAAGTTTTATCATTCACTCTTGCATTTTGCTGTAATGTGTGTTATAATGATTAAGCCGCCAAAAAAGACGGCAAAAGGCTATTTTCTTGCATTTGTGCGAAAAACCACGCTTTGGGTTTACTTGCGCTTATGCAGGATTGCAGGATTTTAATTTCTTCCTGCAAATTTTTTTGTTAAAAACAGCTAAAAATCGGCTATGAGCCGTGAAATAACATACGTTGCTGAACGATAAGCTATAATTTTTTTACAGTTTGGCAGGAAAGGGTGATAAAAATGGAACGCATGGAGGATATGACTAATGTAAAAAGCCTGTATTCACCGAAATTCGAGCATGATAACTGCGGAATAGGTGCTGTTGTGAACATTAAGGGCAAAAAGAGCCACGATACTGTTGCAAATGCGCTGACTATCGTTGAAACGCTTGAGCATCGTGCTGGTAAGGACGCAGAGGGCAAAACAGGTGACGGAGTAGGTATCCTGCTTCAGATCTCACATAAATTCTTCAAGAAGATCGCCGCCGCTGAGCTTGGAATCACGCTTGGCGAGGAGAGAGACTATGCCGTTGGTATGTTCTTCTTCCCACAGAACGAGCTTGCGAGAAATCAGGCAAAGAAAATGTTTGAGATAATCGCCGAAAAAGAGGGTCTGGAGATCCTTGGCTGGAGAGCCGTTCCTGCAAAGCCTGAGGTGCTTGGCAAGAGAGCTGCTGAGTGTATGCCTGCCATAATGCAGTGCTTCATCAAGCGTCCAAAGGGCGTTAAAAAGGGTCTTGACTTTGACCGCAAGCTATATGTTGCAAGACGTGTGTTCGAGCAGTCGAATGAGGACACCTACGTTGTATCGCTTTCAAGCAGAACTATAGTATATAAAGGAATGTTCCTTGTGCAGGATCTCAGAAAGTTCTTCCCTGACCTTCAGGATAAGGACTACGAGTCTGCTATCGCTATGGTACATTCAAGATTTTCTACCAACACAAATCCAAGCTGGCAGAGGGCGCATCCTAACAGAATGATCGTTCACAACGGTGAGATAAACACTATCAGAGGCAATGCTGATAAAATGCTCGCTCGTGAGGAAACGATGAAGTCTGAGCATTTGAAGGGCGACCTTGATAAGGTCACACCTGTTGTAAACACAGAAGGCTCTGACTCTGCAATGCTCGACAACACACTTGAGTTTTTGGTCATGAGTGGAATGGATCTGCCACTGGCTGTCATGATAACGATCCCTGAGCCATGGGATAACAACGGCACGATGAGTCAGGCTAAGAAAGACTTCTATCAGTATTACGCAACTATGATGGAGCCATGGGACGGCCCTGCTTCTATCCTTTTCTCTGACGGAGATATCATGGGTGCAGTCCTTGACAGAAACGGTCTGCGTCCGTCAAGATATTATATCACAAAGGACGGCAATCTTATCCTTTCATCTGAGGTTGGCGCACTTCCTATCCCGTCAGACAATATCGTTGAAAAGGAACGACTTCGCCCAGGCAAAATGCTTCTTGTTGATACTGTTCAGGGCAGAGTTATCGACGATGACGAGCTTAAGGAATACTATGCTTCAAAGCAGCCTTACGGCGAGTGGCTTGACAGCAACCTTGTCAGACTTAAAGACCTTAAGATACCAAACATCAAGGTAGAGGAACACGGCTACGAGGAAAGACAAAGACTTCAGAAAGCTTTTGGCTATACCTATGAGGACGTTATGACATCTATCCTGCCAATGGCAAAGAACGGCTCTGAGTCTATTGCCGCTATGGGTACAGACAGCCCGCTTGCGGTGCTTTCAAAAGAGCCTCAGCCACTGTTCAACTACTTCAAACAGCTCTTTGCACAGGTAACAAATCCGCCTATAGACGCTATCAGAGAGGAAATAGTTACCTCCACAACTGTCTATATTGGCGAGGACGGCAACATTCTTGAAGAAAAGCCTGAAAACTGCAAGGTAATGAAGATACACGACCCTATTCTTACCTCAACAGATATCCTTAAAATAAAGAATATGCACATTCCTGGCTTTAAGGTAGCTGTTATCCCTATACTTTATTATAAGAACACAAGACTTGAAAAGGCTATAAACAGACTTTATATAGAAGCAGACAAGGCGTTCAGCGAGGGCGCAAATATCCTTATCCTTTCAGACAGGGGAGTTGACGAGAACCACCTTGCTATCCCGTCACTGCTTGCAGTATCAGCGCTTCATCAGCACCTTGTTGTTACAAAGAAGAGAACATCTCTTGCTATTATCCTCGAAAGCGGCGAGCCTAGAGAAGTTCATCACTTTGCAACACTGCTCGGCTATGGCGCTTCCGCTATCAACCCTTATCTTGCTCAGGAAACTATCCACGAGCTTATTGCTGACGACCTTCTCGACAAGGATTACTATGCCGCTGTTGACGATTATAATGCGGCTGTTCTCCATGGTATCGTAAAGATAGCTTCAAAAATGGGTATCTCTACTATACAGTCATATCAAGGCTCACAGATATTCGAGGCTATCGGTATCGGTCAGGACGTTATAAACAAGTATTTCACAGGTACTGTCAGCAGAATAGGCGGTATCACTATCTCTGATATTGAAAAGAACGTTGACAGACTTCATACATCAGCCTTTGACCCTCTTGGACTTGGCACAGACACAGAGCTTGAATCAAGAGGAAGCCACAAGTTCAGAAGCGGCAAGGAGGAGCATCTCTACAATCCTCAGTCTATCTATCTGCTCCAGCAGGCTGCAAGGACTGGCGACTATGAAACATACAAGAAGTATTCAAAGCTTATCTCTGAGGAAATGGACCCTGTGAACATCAGAGGTCTTATGGATTTCAACTTTGCTGAAAATCCTGTTCCGCTGGAGGAAGTTGAGAGCGTTGACTCTATTGTAAGAAGATTTAAGACGGGTGCTATGTCATACGGCTCTATCTCGCAGGAAGCTCACGAAGCACTTGCTATCGCAATGAACAGACTTCACGGCAAGTCAAACTCAGGCGAGGGCGGTGAGAGCCTTGACAGACTTCTCACAAAGGGTACTTCTGAGGACAGATGTTCAGCTATCAAGCAGGTGGCTTCGGGACGTTTCGGTGTAACTTCAAGATACCTCACATCTGCTGATGAGATACAGATAAAAATGGCACAGGGCGCAAAGCCTGGCGAGGGCGGTCATCTCCCTGGCAAAAAGGTTTATCCATGGATAGCTAAAACAAGACACTCCACACCTGGCGTGTCACTTATCTCACCTCCGCCACACCACGATATCTACTCTATCGAGGACTTGGCTCAGCTTATCTATGACCTGAAAAACGCAAACAAGAACGCAAGAATTTCTGTAAAGCTCGTTTCTGAGTGCGGTGTTGGTACAGTTGCGGCAGGCGTTGCAAAGGCAGGCGCAGGTGTTATCCTTATCTCAGGCTATGACGGCGGTACAGGTGCGGCTCCGAGAAACTCTATCTACAATGCAGGACTTCCATGGGAGCTTGGACTTGCAGAAGCACATCAGACCCTTATCAAGAACGGTCTTAGAAACAAGGTCGTTATCGAAACAGACGGCAAGCTCATGACAGGCCGTGATGTTGTTATCGCAGCGATCCTTGGCGCAGAGGAGTTCGGCTTTGCAACAGCTCCGCTGATAACACTCGGCTGTGCAATGATGAGAGTATGTAATCTTGATACTTGCCCATTTGGTGTTGCAACACAGAACCCAGAGCTTAGAAAGAAGTTCCCTGGCAAGCCTGAATATGTAATGAACTTTATGATATTCGTGGCTTCCGAGCTTAGAGAATATATGTCAAAGCTTGGCGTAAGAACAGTTGACGAGCTTGTGGGAAGAATTGACCTTATCAAGCCAAAGGCTGGTATCACAGGCACTGCGGCACAAGTTGACCTTTCTAATATCATCAACTCTGATTACGTTTCAGAAAAGGTAGAATACAACAAGAAATCCAAGTATGACTTCAAGCTTGAAAACACTCTTGATGAAAAGGTACTCATGAAGGAGTTCGAGAAAAATCTTAAGAGTGGTGAGAAGAAGTCTATCACAGTAAATGTCAAGAACACAGACCGTTCATTCGGTACTATCTTCGGCTCAGAGATAACAAGAAAGTATTATAACACACTTGCTGACGATACATACAAGATAGTCTGCAACGGCTCAGGCGGACAGAGCTTCGGCGCATTTATCCCGAACGGCTTGACCCTCGAGCTTGTGGGCGACTCTAACGATTATTTCGGCAAGGGACTTTCAGGCGGTAAGCTCGTTGTTTATCCTCCAAAGGATTCCACTTTCAAAGCCGAGGACAATATCATTATCGGTAACGTTGCACTTTACGGCGCAACAAGCGGTAAGGCGTTCATCGACGGTGTTGCAGGCGAGCGTTTCTGCGTAAGAAACTCAGGCGCAGTGGCAGTTGTCGAGGGCGTTGGCGACCACGGCTGTGAGTATATGACAGGCGGCTGTGTGGTAGTTATCGGCAAGACGGGCAAAAACTTTGCGGCAGGTATGTCGGGCGGTGTAGCTTACGTTCTTGACGAGGACAGACACCTTTACACAAGACTCAACAAGGAAATGGTACTTTTCTCTGAGGTCAAGGAGAAGTACGATATAATTCAGCTCAAAGACCTTATCCAGCAGCACGTTGACGCAACAGGCTCTGAAAAGGGCAAGCGTATTCTTGATAACTTTGAGGAATATCTGCCTAAGTTCAAGAAGATAATCCCTCACGATTACAAGAAGATGATGTCTGCTATAGCTTCAATGGAAGAAAAGGGTATGAGTAGTGATCAGGCGCAGATAGAAGCATTCTATCAGATCATCAACGGCAAGCAGTAAGCCTGCGCACATGAGATATTGTACTTTTAAAAACGAAAGGAGGATATACTTGCCGTGAAAGCAAGTATAGTTGAGATATGGGAAAGCCAACTGGTTTTATGGACTATAAGCGTGAGGACGCAGCAGCGTTCTCCGTTGAGGAACGTATAAAGAATTTTAATGAATTTCACACTCCTCTTTCAAAGGAGGAGCAGCAGAAGCAGGGAGCAAGATGTATGGACTGCGGTGTGCCGTTCTGTCAGGCAGGAATGAAGATAGGCAACGCATTTTCAGGCTGTCCGCTTAACAATCTTATCCCTGAATGGAACGACCTTATATACAAGGGCAACTGGGAGCAGGCATATTACAGACTTCATATGACGAACAATTTTCCTGAGTTCACATCAAGAGTTTGTCCTGCACTTTGCGAAAAAGCCTGCACCTGCGGAGCTAATGGCGACGCTGTTACCACAAAGGCTAACGAATACGGCATTATCGAAAATGCTTATGCCTGCGGATATGCTTCAGCAAGAGTGCCAAAGGTAAGAACAGGAAAGACTATCGCTGTTATAGGCTCAGGCCCGTCAGGTCTTGCTGCCGCTGACCAGCTCAATCAGAGAGGTCACAGTGTAACAGTTTTCGAGCGTGAGGACAGAGTGGGCGGTCTGCTTATGTACGGCATACCGAACATGAAGCTTGAAAAGCAGATAATCGAGCGCAAGATAAACATAATGAAAGAAGAGGGCATCGAGTTCCGCACAGACGTTAATGTGGGCAAGGATATCACAGCGGCTGAGCTTCTCAAGGACTTCGACAGAGTAATACTTTGTTGTGGTGCTTCAAACCCTAGAGATATCAAAGCCGAGGGCAGAGATGCAAAGGGTATCTATTTTGCAGTGGATTTTCTGAAATCCACAACTAAGGCGCTGCTGAACGGCGGCCTTACGGATAAAAACCACATTTCCGCAAAGGGCAAGAACGTCATGGTAATAGGTGGCGGAGATACAGGAAATGACTGCGTTGGTACAAGCGTAAGACATGGCGCAAAGAGCGTTTTGCAGCTTGAAATGATGCCAAAGCTTCCTGACACGAGAGCCGAGAACAACCCATGGCCACAGTGGCCAATGGTCTGCAAGACAGATTACGGTCAGGAGGAAGCTATCGGTGTGTTCGGTCATGACCCGAGAGTTTATCAGACAACTGTCAAGGAGTTTCTCAAAGACAAAAAGGGCAATCTTAAGGGCGCAGTGCTTGTAAAGCTCTCCCCTGAGAAGGACCCTAAGTCAGGCAGAACGATAATGAAGCCTGTTGAGGGCAGCGAATACAAGGTAGAAACCGAGCTTGTTCTTATTGCGGCAGGCTTTCTGGGATCTGAAAGCTATCTCACAAAGGCTTTTGGCGTTGAGGTAGACGGCAGAACGAATATCGCAACAGCCGACGGCACACATCAGACAAACGTGAAGAACGTCTTTGCCGCAGGCGACGTGCGCAGAGGACAGTCACTTGTAGTATGGGCTATCAGAGAGGGCAGAGATGTTGCCCGTGAGGTGGATAAGAGCCTTATGGAGTATACAAATCTGTAATACGAGGTAAAAATATAACACCGTCCGAGGAGTTCGGGCGGTGTTTTTTGTGTGTAGGGTATCATACCCATGGGCGGCGACAAAAAATCCGCTACCATAAATGATAGCGGATTTGGGTGCAGGGACACGTCCCTGCTGGAGCTGCTAACCGGGCTTGAACCGGTGACCTCGTCCTTACCAAGGACGTGCTCTACCTACTGAGCCATAGCAGCAAACCAATTACAGTAATATATTATACACTATCTCTGCCGCTTTGTCAAGCCCTTTTCACAACTTTTTTACTCTATTCCCTCATCATCATCGTCATCTGCCTGAACACTTGGGTCGTAATCATCGTATGTGTCCATAAAATTGTACTTCTTACCCTTGTATTCGTATTGTATCACAGTGCGCAGATTGACGTTATAAACGCTCTTGAAAATGTTGTTTTCAATGTTGGGATTGGTGGCACGGAACTTCGCTATAAGCTCCTTCATTTCCTGCCGCTTTGATACCTCACCCTTTTTCTCTGACCCCTCGTAGCTCTCAGTGAAACGGCAGGCACAGCGGATAAAATGCAGATCGTTCTGCTCCACCCAGCGGATAATGTCCGCCTCTTTCACCATGTACAGGGGTCTGATAAGCTCCATGCCTGCGTAGTTCCTCGAGTGTAGCTTCGGCATCATAGTCTGAATCTGTCCGCCGTATACCATGCCCATGAGTATGGTTTCTATAACATCATCAAAATGATGTCCCAAAGCTATCTTGTTGCACCCAAGATCCTGCGCAAATTTGTAAAGCCAGCCACGCCTCATTCTTGCACAAAGATAGCATGGGTTGCGTTTTGTGTTGTATGCAATGTCGAAGACCTTTGTTTCAAACATCTTTATAGGTATGCCCATAAGCGCCGCATTGTCGATTATTCTCTGTCTGTTGGCATCACTGTAACCGGGGTTCATTACAATAAATTCTAGCCCAATGTCTATGCCCTGATATTTCTGCAAATGCTGCATACACTTAGCAAGAAGCATTGAGTCCTTGCCGCCTGATATGCACACCGCTATTTTGTCCCCTGGCTTTATCATATCGTAACGCTCATATCCCATAACGAACTTGTTCCATATATCTCTGCGAAAATCAGTCACAATGCTCCGCTCTATCTTCTGCTGTGGCGTCAATATTCTTGACATCTCAAACTCTCCTTAAAATCATATATTTAAATTCTACTATTTTTATGGGAATTTGTCAACCTTTTACGCCAGTTGACTTTAGGGCATGATACTGCTATAATATAGTAAAATGATAATATATTCAGGAGGATATCATGAGCGAAAATATAGAGCGTGAGATAAAAATTTCTCTCACACAGGAGCAGTACAAGACCGCCGAAAAGCTTTTTCAGTGGGGCAAAATAATCGAGCAGACCAATTTTTATTATATTCCACAGCAGGATACGGGCATGACAAGTATCAGGGTAAGACAAATAGGGGATAGGTATTTTTTGCAGCTTAAAGCACCTATCTCCGAAAACGGTGCACTTCATGTGAAAAAAGAGTATGAACAACAGCTTGACAGCCTGCCTGAAAAGCTCACCGCACAGGAGCTTTCACAGCTTGTGGGGAGAGATTTCCCTGCCGCTGACCTTGCAGGCTCTTTGCATACTCAGCGCAAGCTCTGCACCGATTTCGACCATGTTGAGATATGCCTTGACAAAAGCGAATATCTCGGCTTGACAGACTATGAGTTGGAACTTGAATATACAGCCGACTATCCCGAAAAGCCTTTGGAGATACTGAAAAATGCAGGTATCACACAGGGAGAAGCGGTAATAGGCAAGTATGCAAGATTTATGGAAAGAGCGAAAAAGCTTGGTAAGTGCTGATTTTCGCCTATCTGCGGTCATTTTCTATGAAAAAGCACCCACAGCCTGCAAAGGTTTGGGCAATAATGATAATTGACAGTGACGTTATAATATGTTATTATATTAAAGTGTTAAAACGTATGAAATGGTATTTTGACGATACCCGAAAGGAAGTTAATAATGAAAAGATCTATTTTTAAGACTATCGCATCACTTTCCGCTGCTGCCATGATGCTTTTGGCTGTAGGCTGCGGAAGCTCATCTGATTCTTCATCAGCAGCAGGCACAAACAGCACAGCCGCTGCAACAGGCGAGGATAACTCACTTCAGAAAGTTCTTGATTCAGGCAAGCTTGTGCTTGGTCTTGACCCAACATTCAAGCCAATGGGCTACACAGACGAGAACGACAACATCGTAGGCTTTGATATCGACGTTGCAAAGGAAGTTTGCTCAAGACTTGGTGTAGAGCTTGAAACTTACTCTGTAAACTGGGATACAAAGGAGCAGGACCTTAATGCAGGCACAATAGATTGTATCTGGAACGGCCTTTCTGTCAGCGATGAGAGAAAGAAAGTAATGCTCATGAGCGAGCCTTACATGAAGAATGAAATGGTGTTCGTTGTAAACGGCTCAAGCGACGTTGCTTCACAGGCTGATCTTGCAGGCAAGAACATTGCCGTACAGAACGGCTCAACAGCACAGGAAACACTTCTTGCATCTGACGTTGTAGCAAATGGTGCGACAACAACAGAGCTTGCAACAAATGTTGAAGCCCTCCAGCAGTTGGAGCTTAACATGGTAGACGCAGCGTTCCTTGACTCAGTAGTTGCAAACTACGAGATATCCACATCAGGCAAGGATTACAAGGTGCTTCCTGACGGCCTTGACCCAGAGGAGTACGCTATCGGCTTCAGACTTGGTGATCAGGCACTTTGCGACAAGATCGAGGAGATCCTTCACGAAATGAAGCAGGACGGCAAGCTTGCTGAGATATCAACAACTTGGTTCGGAAGCGACATCACGACCATAGAATAATCACAAAAACATTCAATCGGACAGTCTTCGGGCTGTCCGATTTTTTTGCTTTATTAAGTATTTTTGCGTGTCATATCTTTAGAAAATAAAAAGTCTCGCAAACAACGTGTTTACGAGACTTTTTGGCGGAGAAGGAGGGATTCGAACCCTCGATGAGCTATTAACCCATACACGAGTTCCAGTCGTGCGCCATAAACCGGGCTAGGCGACTTCTCCAGTTTATCATTTTTTTATATGTGTCACACTATCTAAGCGACTTTAATATTATACCATATGATCTTTTACTTGTCAAGACATTTTTGAAACTTTTTTTGTTCTTTTCTTATTCAGAAGTACTGTGTAAAAAAAGTTTTCTCTGCGATGCTTTATTAACAATATTCTGAAAAGTTTTCATTATATTTTCTATATGAACATGTTACCGAAAATTTACGCAATCTCGAAAACGATTAAGCAAATCATTTAGTTGATTTATAACAAATTTAATCAAATATATGTATTGGTAATATTGAAAAAAGCTTAATAATTTTACCACAAAAATAAAAAAGTCGTTAAAAGGTTTACGAAAATTCACAAAATGCCTTTGACAACTCGAGGCAAATGTGGTATAATGTTTAAATGATTGTAGGGTGCAGTGCGTCTAAATGCAACATTATAGAGAAGGTGAGACATTTTGGGAAGAAAACGCATTGGAGTGATATTGTCTGAGGCAGAAAGCTATTATCAGGAAAGATTGCTGAGAGGCGTAATGACAAAGGCTTTTCAGCTTGACTATGATGTGCTTATCTTCACAAGCTTTGTCAAAGAGTCATTCTTAAAAGCAGTGTCTGTTGGAGAAATGCAGATATATGACGTTATAAATTATGATAAGCTCGATGGCGTTATCGTTTTGGCAGATACATTAAAAATGCCTGGGCTTTTTGACAAAATATGCAGGGATATAGATGAGAAATGTCATGTTCCTGTGGTTTTTATAGATGGAAGCTATAAGGACTATGAAAGTATTTATACCCGTGACGAAATACCCTTTATGCAATTGACAGAACACCTTATCGAGGTCCATGGATGCAGGAAGATACTTTTTTTGAGCGGTCCGCTGGAGACTGCCACCACTCGTGAACGGCTTGCGGGATATAAGCGTGCCCTTGAAAAGCATGGCATAGAGTATGATCTGGACTTTGTCTGCTTTGACGGAGGCTTCTGGTATGATAAAGCGGCAGAGGTGGCAAATAATATCATCTATGGCAGACGTAAAAAGCCTGACGCTATCGTTTGCTGTGGAGATTATATGGCTATAGGCGTTGTACATGAATATCAGAAAAACGGTTTGAGCGTGCCTGAGGATATGATAGTTGCAGGTTATGACGCAATAGACGAGGCTATCCATTGCGTGCCAGCTATAACCTCGTGCTCACCGCCGATCTTTGAAACTGGCGTGAACGCAGTAATGACCATAGAGGCAAGGATCAAAGGCGTTGAACCGCAGGACCTTATAGAGGACGGCGGAAAGGTGGAGATAGGTGCTTCCTGCGGCTGTCATGAGGATTATAGCTATACAAAGCGTGATCTTTTATCATCTCAGAACAAGATGAATTATCATGACTTTTTGGACAGCAGTATGACCGATATAATGGCTTGCTCTAAAGATCCCGATGATCTGATGGCCAGGATACAATATTTTCTCTATCTTATCATTGGTCATAAGAGGTATTATCTCTGTCTTAATGAGGATTGCCTTGGAGAGCATGAGATAGTCGGTGAGATCTCCACTGTTCCAAAGGAATATACAGAAAATATGGTGCTTTATATAAGAAACGTTGACGGCAAAAGCAGAACTCTTCATGATCCTTTTGAACTCAAAGAGATATTTCCTGATCTGGAAGAAGAACGAGAAAGCCCTTGTGCATTCTTTATCACCCCGGTACATTTTATAGATCGGTGCTATGGCTATGCTGTATTGTCTTACGGTGACGAAATAAAATCGATAGATATCACTTATCGTAATTGGACAAATCATGTAAGCAATGCTCTGGAATCAATGCGGATACGAAACTCCATAGCTAATCTTGCAGTCCGTGACGCTATGACAGGTGTTTATTCGAGAATAGGCATTGAGAAAAATATCCAGTTTGTTATTGACAGAATGTCAAATCCGAAAAATAAGGCTTTTATCGCTGTCTGCGATCTGGACTGTCTTAAAAAGATAAATGATAATTTTGGCCATAACAGCGGTGATATTGCAATAAAAGCGATCGCAGACGCAGTTTTGGCATCGACAAAAAATAACGAGATATGCGCAAGGATAGGCGGTGATGAGTTTGTGGTGATAGGCTGTAACGACTATAACGACAACTATCCTGAACGATTTTCTGCAAGGGTCAATGACCGGCTTAGGGTATATAACAAGTTTGCAGGTAACGAGTTTGAGGTCAGCGTTAGTATAGGCGGTATTTGTAAACATATAACAGATGTCCACGAGCTTGAAGATATGTTTACACAGGCGGATAAGATAATGTACGCAAGTAAATTGGAAAGACATAAAAACAGGAAATAGCAATAGATAAAATATCAGTGCATTAAAACGGACGGTCAGTGATCGTCCGTTTTTGCGTGTGAGAGACACATATTGTAGGTTTGTCAATCATATTGGACACTATTATTAAGAAATTCGATAGGCGAAAACCATTTGAGGGGACGCATAGGACGGTTGTTTGTTCGACTTAAACGTGCAGCTAGCTGCACGTTTAAGTCGTCGCAGGAATAAAACCTATGGCACGAATAGAATTTGTTGTGATCTTCTCGGTGACTGCGCTCTACTTTGCCATTGTGCCTGGGCGTATATGGACGAATGAGTTTGTGTTCAATGCCAAGTTGTGAGAGCGTATTCTCAAACAGCGTTTTCTTGTCTCTTTTGCTTGGCGAAAAGCGGTTAGTAAATTCAAATCCATTGTCGGTCTGAATACATTTCACTGTTATTCCTCTGCGTTTGTACCATTTCACCAGCCTTTTTACAAAGTCTGCTGAAGAACAGGTGCTTTGCTCCTCATATCCGTATAAAAATCTTATCCTGGTATACTCATCGAT
>NZ_LARF01000141.1:0-527 GCF_000980385.1 Ruminococcus sp. N15.MGS-57 | reverse complement strand
TGCAATTTAAGCCCGGGTAAGGTTCCTCGCGTATCATCGAATTAAACCACATGTTCCTCCGCTTGTGCGGGCCCCCGTCAATTCCTTTGAGTTTCACCGTTGCCGGCGTACTCCCCAGGTGGAATACTTAACGCTTTCGCTTGGCCGCTTGCAGTATATCGCAAACAGCGAGTATTCATCGTTTACCGTGTGGACTACCAGGGTATCTAATCCTGTTTGATACCCACACTTTCGAGCCTCAATGTCAGTTGCAGCTTAGCAGGCTGCCTTCGCAATCGGAGTTCTTCGTGATATCTAAGCATTTCACCGCTACACCACGAATTCCGCCTGCCTCAACTGCACTCAAGATATCCAGTATCAACTGCAATTTTACGGTTGAGCCGCAAACTTTCACAACTGACTTAAACATCCATCTACGCTCCCTTTAAACCCAATAAATCCGGATAACGCTCGGATCCTCCGTATTACCGCGGCTGCTGGCACGGAGTTAGCCGATCCTTATTCATAAAGTACATGCAAACGGGTAT
>NZ_LARF01000092.1:0-1759 GCF_000980385.1 Ruminococcus sp. N15.MGS-57 | reverse complement strand
AATATGACAACTTAAAATATAAATAGTAAAAATAAGTGCTCATAATGTCAAAATTATGACTTTAAGTCAATAAACTTCCCCTCACAATCAATAAAATCCTTCGCCAACTGTTCCGCCTCAGCCAAACTGTCCTCCAGTATCTCAAACCCCACCGCAGCAGTAAAATTGTCGATCTCGTCCTGCTCATTTTTATAAGCAAAGATCTGTATCAAAAAGCCCTCACAGAGAATTTTATCACCTTTTTTGTCAACTCTGGGGATATATTTGTCTGGCGTAATTCTCACATAAAAATCCTTGTATCTCATTCCACCACCTCCTTAAAGCTTCAATTGAAGATCATTATCTTCGTCAAGCTCTTCATCTTGAATTTCATCAAAATACTGTTCGCAAACCGACCTTTCAAGTGCCGCCCTCAGATAGCTTGTGTCCATACCGTTCGCCTCATATCCCTGATTTATGACGTTGTAATAATAACTGGTCGGCGGCGATATCTGTCCTTTGTTCATCAAGTACGCCATGCACTCTTTCTTTTCTCCGTCTATCTCTATCTCAAACAGCTCCTTGCGGTAAAGATTCGGAAAGCCCTCATACCTGTCAAGGCTGTGTTCGTCACGTCCGTCTATCTCCCATATGAGTATGGGGACTTCCGATTTATCATTCGGCACGATCGTCGCAACACCTCTGAATTCAAGCTCGTAGCCTTTAAGCATCTCCTTGCTTACGATCTTTGAATTTGGACAGCGATGTGCCATCTGTTCAAGGTTGATGTTGCTGCCATAGGCAATGTATAATCTTTTGTATTCCATTTTTTCCTCCTATCACATTGACATTTCAATGCCCATTTCTTCATCTTCTTCAAAGCCCTCACATTCGCTTTCTGACGGCTCAATGTGTTCTTCGGGCACATTTCCCACTTGTGTGCTGTTATCGCTTACAGGCTCGACACGCTGCTGACGTGCGGCTTGTCTCTCCGCTTCACGCTTTTCTTTCAGCTTTGCCCTTGCTGCAATGCCGTCCTCCGGATGCCTCCATGCAATATCGCCTTCCAGATGTTTCAGCAAGTAAGATCTGCAATTCTTGAATTCTTCACCTATCAGCCCCAGATTCAATAGCCATACCCGAAAGCTATACCGCATATTATCACTTTGAGAAACGTGCGGAGAACAATATTTCTTGGTCATTGTCCAATTGTCGTCCTGCTTTTTAAAGTCCAACATTCTTACGACCAGACCGCCGCTGTACATATTGCCCACACCTTTATAATGTCCGTCATTGCTCAGTATATAGACCTTGCAGGTCTCATCGTCGATACTCTGCACGCCCATAAGATAATGGGATTCCACAAAAAAGTCGTTTTTGCCTGCATTCTCATAGTCATTTGCTTCGCCTCTATTGTATGTGCGCATTATCACCGCATTTGAGATATCCTCGTCAGTGAGACCCTCTGGCAGTTGGTGGACGACCTCCGCATCACAGCCCTTATAAAAATAGCGTCCTCCAATGCCGTGAGTTTTGTAATAAAACGACACGAACTTTGCCCCTAAAACGACAACTATCACAGTTATCAGCACAAGGAATACCAACAGTTTCACATACACCTTCTTTTTCGGCTCTTCATAAGCTGCGTTTGTTTCTTTATTTACATCGTTCATATTAAGCACCCCTTTGGTATGATATTAGCATAGTCCAAACTGCTGACTACAGTGGTGACAGGCTATGCTTATTTTGATATAATAAGAAGGTAATGGACTGACGGTCA
>NZ_LARF01000030.1:0-27266 GCF_000980385.1 Ruminococcus sp. N15.MGS-57 | reverse complement strand
CGCTACCTCCACCTTGGCAAGGTGGCGCTCTACCAGATGAGCTAAATCCGCATTTGGTGCTTCCGGACGGAATCGAACCATCGACACGAGGATTTTCAGTCCTCTGCTCTACCGACTGAGCTACAGAAGCAAAACAATGGCGACCGGAATGGGGCTCGAACCCACGACCTCTAGCGTGACAGGCTAGCGTTCTAACCAGCTGAACTACCCGGCCATTGAAAAAAAATAACTTCAAACTTTTCGAGTTCAGCTCTCCGAGAATGAAGAATAATTATTATCGTTGACAGGCAAATCTCTTTACCTGTCACGAAATAATTGGTGGGAACAACAGGGCTCGAACCTGTGACCCTCTGCTTGTAAGGCAGATGCTCTCCCAGCTGAGCTATGCTCCCTTTTAGCTGGTTTGTTGTTTTCAGGACTTTGTTTTGTTGTGTCCCTCACAACAGTATCTATTATACACTATCCCACCCTGTTTGTCAACACTTTTTTTGATATTTTTTATGTTTTGTATCATTTTACAATGCTAGTCCGATATTTTTAAAAACTTATGTGCATTTGCAACATCAAAGCCGCATTTTTCGCCTTGAAATGGGCTTTTTTCATCAGGCTCCCCTCCAAAAAAATCCGCCGAGCCACACGCCCGACGGATAAAATTTTTTAAAGAATTATTTTTTATCAAGCTGTTTTTTGAGCTTTTCCTGCTCCTGCTCCATAAGCTTCATAAGTTCCTCCAAGGAAGCTGACGCTGTCTTTGTCTGCTGTGCAGGCTTTGCCGCAGGTTTTGCCTTTGGCACAGGCTTTTTCTCAGGCTCAGGGGCTACAGTACCCTCAGTTGAAGCCGCCTCGTCAAGAAGCTGTGAAGCTCTCTCGTAGTAAGAACGGTCTATCTCAGCACGCTCTTCCTTTTCCGCAGGTCTTTCAAATATAGTTTCCTCGACCTCTTCTACTTCCTCGATAACTTCCTCCGTTTCAGCCTTCTCTTCACCCTCAGGCTCAGCCTTGTGGTGAGAAGCTATCTCGTCGTCAACGTGCTTGCGATGTTTTGCGATCTGCTCGCCCTCGTTCTCGCCGCCGAACAGGAAATCGTCAAGAGTAACGCTCTCTGCTGGTTCTTGCTCGTCATCGTCCTCTTCCTCATCATCTGAAGAATGAGTAGCGATAGCAATTATAAGCTCGATAACAACGAGTAGGAATATAGGAACAACAGCGCACACTATCATGCCGAATGTTGACGACATGAACGTAAGCACCTTGCCTGCTGTCATGTAATATGTAGAAGCTACGCCCACAACGTTCTTTGAGCTTATCTCATAAAGCTTTGCAGGGTCTTTTTCCTGATAAACAGTGTAAACAACGCCGTTGTTATCGTCAGTTGAAGTGATGTCATAAAGCCAGAACACGCTTGTTCCAATATCAGGCACGTTCTCGCACACAACTGCCTCACCTATCTTGTCTGTGCTAGGGGTCATGTTCGATGTGATAACAAGTGCGCCGTCAGGAACTCTGTCACCCATGCCGTCACCATTCATTATGTACAGGCTGTAGCCTGCAATGCTCGGTGTAACGTTCTTGTTTTTGAAAACACGTCCCACTCCCACAACTATAAGCATTTCCAGAATAATAAAAACAATAAAGAATATCAGCACGTTCTTGCCTGCTGATGACTTCTGCTTAGTAGCACTGCTCATACTAAAAATAACATTCCTTTCCAAGATATATCCAAAATATCATATTTTATCGCACTAATATATTTATTATATCACAAAGTACCGCAAATTTCAACACATTTGAGCATATTTTTTGCTTTTGAGAAAATTATTCATTTTTGTAAAGTATTATCGTGACAGTACACAGGTCGTCATTTTTTATGACCGCATATTTCGAGGTAGACCAATCTCCACCAGCCTGACTATACGCACGCCTCAGCACGTCAAAGATAACACCGCTATTCTCATCAAAGAGAGTATCCACAGCCTTGTCATACATTTCACTGTCAGCACATTTTAGCCTTGCATATCCACTGTCAGCCATTGCTTCCGCCACAGAACGGCACATCATCTGAACGACATCATCACCGCTTTGAGCATACAGACCGTTTCTTCTGTAATAATTTGCCCCCGAGGAAAATGCCTCAGGATAGTTCAAAAACTTGTTATCGTCCGCTGTATGGTCTTTTGCACACTCGGCGTCAGTGATGCCAAAATAGTCATAGCGGATATAGTCCTCCCCTGCATCTGTCACAGGATCGTCCCAAGTGAGGTCAACGTTCGTCCATTCACCGTCTATCATGACCTTGTTCCATAAATGTGGCTGAACAGCTCCGCCGTCATAGGCTTTGCCTGCCACAGGTATGCACTTTATACCTGCCTTAGTGCAAAGTATCTGCATAGCCTTTGCATACCCCTCGCACACAGCCTTACCCTCTACAAGACAGCCATATGCAGAATAGCAATTTTTTGCTGTATCGTCATAGTTACACTCAAGAATTATGCTGTCATGGAAATACAGCACCTTGTCATAATCCGACCAGCCCTGCTCAATGCCTGCAAGTATCTCCCCGACCTTTTTATCCAGCTTTTCTTTCTCTGCCTGCGCTTCCTCAGCGGTCTTGTCATATGTGACCTCCACAGATGTCACATATCCATCTCCGTCAATGCAGATAGTATACTGTGAACCCATATAGTCGATATAAGGACACGCCGAAGTAAGCATGGAGATAAACGCACCGATATCGTCCTTGCTTATAACTCCCTCAGCCAGCTCCACAGAGCTTTCAAATTCGCTCAGCCCTTTGTAAAGCTGTGAAAACACACGTTTTTCGTCAGTACAAAGAAAATCGGCGATATACTCTGCCGTGTCAGGTATCTCAAGTGCCGTAAAGCTCTCGTTTCTGCTGTCAAGCCCTGTTTCAGTATGTCTTTCCGAACTGGCTTCAACATACGCATGAGTGTTCACAAAAGTATTTTTTGAACGGTTTTTATTTTTCTCTCCCGTTCCGCCTAAACTGCACCCCGATGTGCAGATAAGCACTGCCGCTGTGAGTGCGGCGACCATTTTCTTTTTTTTCAATTTTTGTCCTCGATTTTTACACAAAATTCTTCTGTATATTTCAGCCCTTAGTCCGTGACCTCTTCATTATCTCTTTTTATCACAGCCCTGAGCCGTTCTATTTTCTTTTCATGTATCGACAGCACCTTGAACTCCACGTTTTCCCAATGCACCGTCACCTTTTCGTTATCCTCAGGCACATGACCCAGCAGGTCCATAACGAATCCGCCTATAGTGTCATAATCCACCTCGCCGTGATACTCCTTGCCAAGAGCCTCCATAACGTCGTCAAACGCCGCTGTGCCTACCATATCATAGCAATCAGAAGATACCTTCTGTATCTCCTCCGTTTCGTCATCATATTCGTCCTGAATACTACCCACGATAGTTTCAAGCAGATCCTCCATAGTAATGATACCGGCTGTTCCGCCGTAATCGTCCACCACAACTGCTATCTGTGTCTTATCTTCAGTGAACTCTTTGAAAAGCTCACCACACTTGTTGCTTTCAGGCACAAAGGTTATATCCCTCATGAACTCCTTTACAGGACGTTCTTTCTTATCCTCTTCAAACACCAGCCTGAGCAAGTCCTTTGCGAATATAACACCACTTATGTTGTCGGCATTGTCGCAGTAAACAGGTATTCTCGAAAAGCCCTCGCCTATAACAAGCTTCACAGCCTCCGAAAGCGTGGAATTTTCTTCTATGGCAACCATTTCTGTGCGGTGTGTCATAACTTCACGAACTTCGATATCGTCAAAATCAAAAATGTTGCTTATCATTTCCGCCTGACTTTCCTCGATACCGCCAGTTTCGTTTACAGCGTCCACCATCATGAGGATCTCTTCCTCAGTGACAGCGTCCGCCTTGTTTGTTGACTTAACACCAAACAGCCTTAATATTCCTGCGGATACCGCTCCGCTCACTATCGCCAATGGGCTGAACACCGCCAAAAGTGCCTTGTAAGCCACACAGCTATTTAGAATAAATCTCTCGCCCACCTTGCCTGAAATGCAAAGCTTTTTTGGTATGCCTACGCCAAAAGTGCATATAACAAGGGCAAGCAGACAGCTTATTATAACAAATGAACATATGCCGATAATATAATACGAAGCCTGAGTATATACATCAAAAAGCTTGTGAAGCTTATTTGAAAGCGGTGCATAAAAGTAGATCGCTCCCACCACCGAAACTGCGATTATCATAATAGAACGTGCGATGAGGTTTGTCGCAACTACCCTGCCCGTTCTGCCAAGCAAAGCCGCAAGCCTTATTGCCTTCGGGTCTTTGTCCTCCTCAGCCATTTTCTTTAGCTTTGCGTCATTGAACTCCACAGCCGCATTTTCGCACAAGGTAAGAAAAGCCATAAGCAATATTACCGCCGCACAAACACCTATTCCCGTCCACAGTCGCCCGACATCGTCCATAAAAAAAATACCGTCCCTTTCACATAGGCGAAAAAGCTCGCCTTTTAATCATATACTATTTATTATAGGCAACATATGCTTCTTTGTCAATAGATATTGTCACAATTTTTCACATTCTGCCTGAATTTCATATGGGCAATTTTAGTTATGAAAAAAGCAGACAAGCCGCAAAGCCCATCTGCTTACATCAAACAATATTATTTTTCTGCCGCACCTATCTTGGAAACTGCGTCCCTAGTAGTGTTTACGTCCTTAAGGCTCTTTGTAAGCACCTCAGCCGCCTCAGAAAGCGACTTGTTAAGATTTTCAGAAAGTGCCTCACGGATAGCCTTGTCCTTAGCCTTAGCCTGCTCAACGATATCAGCCGCCTGCTTGTTAGCCTCTGCAGCTATCTGCTTTGCATAGTCAGCCGCCTGCTTGATAATCTCCTCCTGAGCCACAAGCTTCTTAGCCTCGTCCTTAGCCTTCTTTACGATCTCCTCGGCTTCCTTGTTGGCCTCAGTAAGGATATTTTTCTTATCTCTTGTCATATCCTTTGCACGCTTTATCTCACCCGGAAGGTTAAGTCTTATGCTGTCGATGTATTCACGCATCTGCTCAACATCGATCATTTTTTTCTGTGAAAACGGTACGCTTGAAGACTTGTCAAGCAGTTCGTCCATAAGTTCAAGTATTTCCTCTACCGTCATTTTAAACACCCTTTCATTACTGATCTATATTATTGGCAGGCTTATAGAGCCTGTCAGTGATCTTGCTCTGTATCTGTTTCGGCACAAAACCTGTGATATCTCCGCCGAAGCTTGCGATCTCCTTTACAACGCTTGACGAAAGGAACATATTCTCTCCCGTAGTGGTGAGAAACACCGTTTCAGCGTCATTGTAAAGCTTTTTATTTGCAAGAGCCATCTGGAACTCATACTCAAAGTCAGACACAGCCCTAAGTCCCTTTACGATAGCATTAGCTCCTGTTTTTTGCAGATAATCCGCCAGCAGACCATTATAACAATCCACCACCACATTATCAAGGTGCTTCGTGGCTTCAATTATCATTTCCATTCTTTCTGTAGGTGTGAAAGCAGCCCTTGATTTATTAGCATTAAAGGACACCAGTACTATCACCTTATCGAAAAGCTTTGAAGCTCTGTCGATTATATCCAGATGACCCAGCGTAACAGGGTCAAAGCTTCCCGGGCAAACAGCGATACGCATCAATAGTCCACTTCTTTCATTGGTATCTTATAGACCGTCAAAGCGGTCTTACCGTATTTATATCTCTTATGAAGCTTAAGTCTGCCGTAGCTTTCTCCAAGCTCAAGCTCCTTTTCATGCTCGCACACAATGATAGCACCATCATTGAGCTTGCTCTCCACAAGCTCCAAAGCCTTTTCAACTATGCCCATTCTGTAAGGCGGGTCGATAAAAACTATATCAAGCCCGGCTTTGGCAACTTTAAGATATTCCAGACTATCCATGCAAAGCACACGGGATTCCTTATTGAAACCGCATGAATCCACATTATCCTTGACGATAGCCACAGCCTCAGGATTGCTGTCCACGAAAACGCAGTGACTAGCCCCACGGCTGAGAGCCTCTATACCCATTTGACCGCTGCCTGCAAAAAGGTCAAGCACTGAGCTTGCTGGTACATCAAACTGAATAATGGAAAAAACAGCCTCTTTTACCATATCTGTAGTTGGTCTTGTATCCAACGACTCCAAAGTTTTAAGCTTTTTTCCTCTGCATGAACCTGTAATAACTCTCATAAAAAATAACTCCAAAATAAAAGTATACAATCATTATACTATATTAATTACCATTTGTCTAGACTATTCGCCGATATTTTTTATATTTTTTATACCACACACAAAAAGGGACTTCACAGCGGAAGTCCCTTTAGTTATTTTAATTACGTACTCTAAGAAACAAGTCCTCAGTTAAGATTACTTTCTCTTAGAAACTACGATAGCTGCACCTGCGAGAGCGATACCTGCAAGAGCGATACCTGCTGTTGCGCCTGTAGCTGCTGTGTTGTCAGAAGCAGCGCTTGAAGATGTAGCAGTTGTTGTACCTGTTGTACCAGCCTTTGAAGAAGTTGTTGCGGCTGTGCTGTTAGCCTTTGAATCAGTCTTGCTGTCTGTCTTGCTGTCTTTCTTGCTGTCTGCTGTTGAGTCAGCCTTGCTGTCAGTGCCGCTTGATGTGTTATCGCCGCCCTGATCTGGGAAGAATACCTTAGCTGTGTATGTACCATTGCCTGTTACGTCTGGCATCTCAAATGTTGTGCCTGCTGGGTTAACACCGTCTGGCTTGTTGCCGAAGAATGTTGAAGACCAGTCAGCGCCTGCTGTCTGGAAGCCACCGCCTACATATGCCTTACCGGAAAGGTCAGAAGAAAGACCATCAATTGTGAATGTTACTTCGATAGTCTTTGAAGGAAGAGTTGTGAATACTGTTGTAGCTCCATCCTTACCACCATTTACGTCGTCGTTATAAACGTTAACGAGCTCGAACTTGAGCTCATCGCCCTGCCAGTACATCATACCTGTACCATTAGCTGTTACAACGTTATCATCGAACTTGATCTCGTCGATAGTTACCTTAACAGGAACTGTTGTCCAGTCATCAGGCTCCTTGCCGTCTTCCTGAAGAACGCTGTTAGCGATAGCCTCGTCCTTTGTCATACCGATATAAACGCCAAATACAGAAACACCGTCATCATTGTTTGGTCCCTTGCCTGCGTCAGCTGCAAAAGCTGTCATAGCCATAGCAGATGTAGCGATAGCTGCTGCTGCCATGCCTGCAAAAATCTTTGTAAGTTTCATTTCTAAAACTTCCTTTCTTAAATAACTTTACTTACATTGTACTTTATTTTTCGTAAAATTTCAATCGGACGATTCACCAAATATGATAACGTTTTCTTATGCAATCATAACAATTTATACTATTGATTTTTAGAAGTATATCCCAATTTTCGCACTTTACAAAACTTTTTTATCTTATGTAAAAATACTAAACCGTCATTTATCAAGCTTTTTCTTCTGCACCTTTCCAGTCACTTTCAGCACGATACCTCTAGGAGCAAATTTAGCCCCTGCATAAAGTGCCTTTATAGACTTCTCAGGGATAATGATGAGCTTTCTGCCGAACATTCCCTCAAGAGCCTTTTTTGCACAAAACTGTGGTGTTATGGAGCTTACGCCGAACTTGCAGTTTGCAACGTCATTGAACTCCGTATCCACAGGACCCGGGCATACCGCACAAACGTGTACCCTGCTGTTTCTCGCCCTCAACTCCTCATATATTGCGCTGGTAAGGCTCACAACATAAGCCTTTGAAGCATAGTACGTTGCCATCATCGGGCCACCGTACATAAGCCCTGCCGAGGAAGCTATATTCATTATATAACCCCTGTCAGCGGCAACAAAGTCTTTCAAAAACAGCTTTGTGAGCATATGCACCGCTGTAACGTTAGTGTCTATCATTTTAAGCTCAGTGTCCAGAGGAAGCTTGTCAAAGCTGCCCACTGCACCAAAGCCTGCACAGTTCACAAGCACTGATATCTTCTCGCTCTTTGTTTCCTCATAAAGCCGCAGACATTCTTCCCTGTCGGAAACGTCGCAAACTATCACCCTTGTATTGTCACCAAGCTCCTTTGCAAGCTCTCTGAGCCTTTCCTCTCGTCTTGCGCTGAGTATCACACGAAAGCCCCTTGCAGATAGATCTCTCGCTATCTCTCTGCCAATTCCCGAGCTTGCGCCTGTTACCAAAGCCGTCTTAGCCATTTATATCATCCTCCACCCTTTTCAGGGATATTATTTGATTTTTGTCATATCAGTATATCACATTAGTATCACCCTGTCAAGTGTGAGAAAGATGTAAAATACGCAGAAAAGCATCGCAAAAAACTGAATAAAAATGTCAAAATCTCTTGACATTTACTTTAAAGTATGGCATAATGTTAATATAATTTTAAGAAATAGAATAAAATTAAACTGAGGAATCAAAGAACAAAGAACAAGGAGATAAAAAATTATGAGTTGTACCCTTTGCATACTTGCCGCAGGTCTTGGAAGTCGCTTCAAAGGCGGCATAAAACAGCTTGAACCTTTCGGACCAAACGGTGAGATAATAATGGATTATTCTATCTATGACGCCGTTGAGGCAGGCTTTGACAAGGTCGTATTCATTATAAGAAAGGATATCCGTGATGCCTTTGATAAAATGATAGGCAACCGTATCTCAAAATACGTCAAGATAGATTACGTTTATCAGGAGCTTGACTGTCTTCCGGAGGGCTATTCCGTACCTGAGGGACGTGTTAAGCCATGGGGTCACGGTCATGCAGTCTGCTGTTGCAAGGACGTTATAAATGAGCCTTTCGCAGTAATAAACGCTGATGATTTTTACGGCAAGGAAGCTTTTGTGAAGCTCCACGATTTTCTCTGCAATGAAAACTCAGATTGCAAAAAGCTTCATCTTGGCATGGCAGGCTTCATACTGAAAAACACTCTAAGCGACTTCGGTGCAGTGAACAGAGGCGTCTGTGAAGTGAAAGACTCTATGCTCACAGACGTTGTTGAAACCTACAATATCCGCCGTGAAAATGACGGCAAGGTCTATTCAGGCAAGGAAGAAACAGCCGAGCTTGACGAGAACTGCTATGTGTCAATGAATATGTGGGCTTGCCCTGACGGCTTTATAGATAAGCTCAATGGTATGTTCACAGACTTTATGAAAGAAAACAAAGACAGCCTGACAGCGGAGTTTCTCCTCCCTGCGGGTATCGATACAATGATAAAAACAGGTGTTGCAGACTGCAAGCTTCTGGAAACTCACGATAAGTGGTTCGGCGTTACATATAAAGAGGATAAGCCAACCGTTAAAGCCGATATCGCAAAGCTTATAGAGGCTGGCGTTTATCCTGAAAAGCTTTGGAAATAAAACTCAAACAAACAAATAATACAGAATAAATTGTCAACAATAAGTCGGGCAGAACAAATTCTCCCGACTTTTTTGCGTCTGTTTGTAAAAAGTGAAGAAAATCCTTAATTCGACTAAAAAGCACTTGAAAAAGGCTGTAAAATGTGTTATGATAATCTTTGAAACGGATCTGCATTTTTGCAGGTCAGGAGAGATAATATAAGAGGTAGTATAATGGAGAGCCAACACGGTAGCAATTTGAAAAATATAAGAAAAAAAAGAGCCACAGCACAGCAAAGCATAGTGTCATTGAGTTGTCTTGTGTGCATAGCATTTGCGGCAATATGGGGCTTCCATGCAGGAAGCGGCAACAGCAGGGTTGTGGAAGCAAAGAAGATGTCAGCTTCAAGCTCTGTGGCAGAGAACGAAAGCTCCGAGAGCAATGCAGACAACTCTTCTCAGGCAGAAAGCATGGTCGATGAGAGTAGCATAGATGAAAGCCTTACTGACAGCTCAGTTACCCATGATGACGCCGACGACCTTTCCGACGCAGTTTTCATAGGCGACTCACGAACAGTTGGTCTGCAAAACAACTGCGATAAACCAAAAGCAACGTTCCTTTGCTCTGTGGGAATGCACATCGACACCGTTATGACAGACCAGAACATCACCCTCTCAAACGGCAATGCAGGCACTGTTATCGACGCTCTTGGAGAAAGACAATATGGCAGAGTGTATATAAACCTCGGCACTAACGAGCTTGGCTGGCCTTATATCGACACCTTCAAGGATTATTATACACAGCTTATCACAAAAATTCAGGAGATACAGCCTGACGCTGTTATCTATGCTGAATCTATCCTCCCTGTAACAGCTTCAAGAAGCTTGCAGGGCGACGCCATAAATAACACAAATGTAGCCACATTCAATCAGGCTATCTCAGAGGTGGCACAGCAGACAGGTATAAATTATCTTGACTGTACCTCCGCTGTAGCAGGCGCAGACGGCACTCTTCCGGAGGAAGCCTCCTCAGACGGAATACACCTTATGAGCGAATACTGCGACAAGTGGCTCAACTATATAATCGACAACACATAAGAAAGGAAAGAAAAATTATGAAAACAAAGAAGATACTCTGCACTCTTATGGCAGTTATGTGCATTGGCACAGCAGCACTTACAGGCTGCGGTTCAGACTCTGACAGCAGCACAGCAAACTCCGCAAATTCAGCGGCAGCCGCTCAGACAAACGAAAGCGTTGACGTAACAGCCGTTGCGGACAAGCTCAAGGACGGCATAGAGTTCAAGGACGAGCTCGCAGAGCTTGACGAAGCAAAGATAGAAAAGATAATCGGCATATCAGCAGACAGCTATACAAAGGCTAAGGTCTATGTAAGCTCATCAGGAGGAACAGCCGAGGAGATAGACTGCTTTGAAGCCAAGGACGCAGACAGTGCAAAGGCTATCGCAGATACACTTACAGCAAGAGTCGAAAGTCAGAAAAAGGTTTTTGAAAACTATGTCCCTGAGGAAATGACAAAGCTTAATGACCCTGTTCTTGTAACCAACGGCAATTATGTTTACCTCTGTCTTTCAAACGATAACGATAAAGCAAAAGAGATAATAGGCTAGGAGTAATAAATATATGCTTTTTTCAAGTACAACATTTCTGTTCGCTTTCCTGCCTATTGTACTGATAACGTATTATATCGTCCCACGCATAACACGCAATCTGGTGCTGTTTATCTTCAGCCTTGTGTTTTACGCATGGGGCGAACCTGTTTATATCGTCCTCATGATAGCTTCCACTATCGTTGCGTATATAACAGGACTATTGGCAGACAAACAGCGTAAAAACGCAAAAAAATACACTCCGCTCATTGCAATGATAGGAGCGGTGGTGTGGAACATCGGGCTTCTTCTGTTTTTTAAATATACCGACTTTTTCATCGGTGCGGCAAACAGCATTTTCGGCACGCAGATAAAGACCTTGGGTCTTGCCCTCCCTATCGGTATCTCATTCTACAGCTTCCAGACCCTTTCCTACGTTATCGACGTTTATAAGGGCGAAGTAAGAAGTCAGAAGAACTTTCTTGACCTTGCCACCTATGTTGCCCTTTTCCCACAGCTTATCGCAGGTCCTATCGTAAGATACATCGACGTTGCGGAACAGCTCAAAAAGCGTAACGAGAGCATAGAGCATTTTGCACAGGGCGTGTGGAGATTTTCCATAGGTCTTGGCAAAAAAGTCATTCTCGCAAATACTATCGGCGAGCTTTTCGACACTATCTCAAGCTCAGCACAATCCGAACTGAGCGTTGCCGCAAGCTGGCTGGGCATAATAGCCTATACCTTCCAAATATACTTTGACTTCTCAGGCTATTCCGATATGGCGATAGGTCTTGGCAAAATGTTCGGCTTCGACTTTCTCGAGAACTTCAACTACCCTTACATCTCCACCTCTATCACAGACTTCTGGAGACGCTGGCATATGTCCCTTTCAAGCTGGTTCAGAGATTATGTCTATATCCCACTTGGCGGTAACCGCAAGGGCAAAGCAAGACAGTGCCTTAACATCATGATAGTATGGTTTCTCACAGGCTTCTGGCACGGTGCAAACTGGAACTTTATGCTATGGGGCGTGTACTTCGGTGTGATACTCCTATGTGAAAAGCTTTTCTTGGGCAAAGCCCTGAAAAAGATACCTGCATTTTTCCAGCACCTATATGCACTTCTTTTTATAGTCATAGGCTGGGGAATATTCTCCTATGAAGATTTCGGCAAGCTCACACAGAACTTCAAAAATATGTTCGGCGCAGGGGGACTTCCTCTCATAAATCACCAAACAGTGTTCTGGCTCGCACAGTATGCAGTAACAATAGTGATACTTGTGATAGCTTCAACACAGCTTCCAAAAAAGCTTTGCCTGAAACTTCAAACCAAGTGTCCTGAGATATGCGGCTGTATACTCCAACCGCTGTTCGCATTAACACTTTTGGCAGTTTCCACCGCCTACCTTGCAGGTAATTCATTCAATCCGTTCCTGTATTTCAGATTTTAAAGGAGGACGGCAGATATGAAAAAACAACTTAAAAACTATATTATGATAGTGTGCTTTCTGCTGTTCATATTCGGCTTTGCAGTGGCAAGCTTTATTTCCGAGGATCGTGAGTTCTCCGAAAACGAGAACCGCTATCTCCAGCAAGCCCCTGAATTTTCGTGGAAAAAACTCGAAAAAGGCGAGTTCACATCGGATATCGAAAGCTATATGTCCGATCAGATATTCATGAAAGACCAGCTTGTGAGTCTTAAAACAGTCACCGACCGCACGCTTCTGAAAAACTATCAGAACGGCGTATATTTCGGCAAGGACGGCTATTATCTCCAAGACTATCAGGAAAACAGACCTCTTATCGAGAAAAATATAAGCTGTCTTAACGATTTTGCTGACAGCCTCGATAAATCCGTCGACGTAAGCTTTCTTCTTGTGCCGAATGCAGTTTCCGTTATGTCAGACAAGCTCCCTGCGGTCACACAGACCGACGATCAGCTTGAAAGCGAAAAGTATATAAGCTCTATCCTCAGCGACAGGATAAACCTCTGCTTCCCATATGACCAGCTCAAAGACGCCGCAAAGTCCACACAGGTTTTCTATAAGACCGACCACCACTGGACAGCCGAGGGCGCAAAAGTGGGATTTGACGCACTTATGACAGTCATGAATGAAGATGTCCCACGGGTATCCTACAATATAGAAACTGTAAAGGACTTTCATGGCACACTTTATTCAAAAGCCCCAACAGACTTCTCCGCTGCTGACGAAATGCACTTCTACACAAACCCTGACAACAGCGTAAAGGTAAATTATGTTCAAGAAAACAAACAAACAGACACCCTTTTTGACGATTCATTCAAGACCAAAAAGGATAAATACTCCACATTCATGGGCGGAAACTTTGCCCTCACGGAAATAGAAACAAACGGCGAAAGCGATGAACACGTCCTTATTATAAAGGACAGCTACGCAAACACAGTTATGCCATACTTTGCCGACAAGTATAAGCACATCACAATGATAGATATGCGTTATTACCACATCATGGATAAGACCGTCAGTGAATATGTAAAAGACAACGGTATAACAAAGGTCATTTTCCTTTATAATATGGACTTTGTGAACACCGATAACAACTTCATCTGGCTTGAATAACTCAGCAACAATTAGGGGCGGCCATTGGTCGCCCGCTATTTTTATCACACCCATACAACACACAGAAAGAAGGACATAAAATGACACTTACCCCCTACAAAAGAAAAGCCTTTTATTATGAAACAGACCGCATGGATATAATCCACCATTCCAACTACGTCCGCTGGCTTGAGGAAGCCCGTGTTGACCTTATGGAACAGCTTGGCTGCCCTTTCCACGAGATAGAAAAACGTGGCATAGTTTCCCCTGTCCTCTCTGTTGAAACACACTATAAATATCCCGTCCGTTTCGGTGACGAGTTTGAAGTGCGCTGTAAGCTGTCAAAGTTCAACGGCTGTGCCTACGAGCTTGACTATGAAGTCTTTGACCTTACCACTCAGAAAACAGCCTGCCTTGCCCACACCTCCCACTGCTTCACCAGCCCCGACCTTAAGCCTGTAAGACTAAAAAAACATTATCCCGATATCTACGAGAAATTCCTATCCGCATATCAGGCAAGTGAAGAATAAGCAAAAAAATGTACAGCTCCCGAGAAGAAACTCGGGAGCTGTACTTTTGTGTAAAAAATGACAGACGTGACCTGTCACGAAGAAAGCAATCCATCAACGCCCTCACGCCACTTTTCAAAGCTGCACAAACCAAGCTTTGCCCAGCGACATTCCGAACATAGTATATCAAATGCCTTTTTATCCATTTTGCTTCTCAGCCTTGTCAGCGCACTACGATAATTCTCCACTGAGTGACATTCTATCTCAGAAAGTCTGCAAACCTCGCTGTCTTTCTGTGCCACCGTTCCGCCACAGCCGTCAAGCAAACAACCATCCTCCGTCCTGTTTGGGCAGTGCTGACATATCATATCTCCGCTGCACACAAACCGCACCGCAGTGTCCTCGCTCTCCAATCTGTCTTTCACAGACTGCATATTCACCGAAAAACCGTCACTGTAGCCTTTTCCCTGAAAAAGCGGCAGGCACAGCAGATGATGAAATCTAAGCTCAGGCTCTCTTGTAAGCATAGCAACCTGTCTTTGCAAGTCTGCTTACAAGCTCGATGCTGATAAGGTAAGCAGCAACAACAGAGATAACGTCCTTTACAAGATAAGGAACAGAAACAAGAAGGATTGACTTGCCAATAGAGATATTAGCAACGATAGCGTACTGGATAGCACCGAGCAGGTGATCGCAAGCAAGACCCGCGATACCAAGCACGATAGCGATGACCTTACCGCTTATCTTGTCAGAGCAGAACTTTGCGCCAAGACCGCAAAGAAGAGCCATAACGATAAATCCGTAAATGAATCCGCCTGTATACCCTACGATAACGGAAAAACCGCCTGACCAGCCAGCGAATACAGGCACACCGATAGCGCCCAGCAGACCATAGACCAGAGCAGACACAGCTCCGCCCTTCCAGCCGAGAAAATATCCTGCCAGAGCCACAGCGAAAGTCTGGAGCGTAACAGGAACGTGAGTAGGCAGCGGAATAGTTATCTGCGAAAGCACAGCGATTATAGCCGTCATAACTCCGATACCGACTATTTGTTTTGTTTTGTTTTTAGCATTGTTATTCATTGTAAACCTATCCTTTACTTTTTATTTGACAATTAATATTGTATCACATACCAAGCCTATTGTCAACCAAAAATATTTATTTCGGTATACAATTATAAGGAGTCGGTAAACGATACTTTTATACAAATTTAATAACAAACAGCGAAAACACGGCATTGCCCTTCCGAATGGGACACCGAGGGCGTCGTCCCCTACAATATTTCGGGCAACTTCCTACCACCGCAAAATCGCTCCGCTCGGTGCTGTCTTTTACTTCGTACTTGAGCACAACTCTGTTCAGCTTTGCCAATTCCTCATTCCTCACTTCCCCTTGTGCATTTTGCTCTTAAATCCTACTAAATTGATAGAATTAATATCAGTTTTCACAAAAATGCGAAAAATCATCTTAAACCTATTGACATTCCTCTATGGGTGTGGTATAGTATAGATACGCTAAAACATACTAAACGACTAGGATTAATATGAATTTGAAATGAGGCGTTGAAAATGAGTGTAAAAATACTGAAACTGAAAACAGCGTACGATTCACGAATGTGTATGTGCTGTATGTGTTGCTGTTAAAATCAGCATAAAGTTCAGTAACAAAAAATTTTTATCGGATTTAAAAAAACATTAATTTAATGAAAGAGGTAATTTAAAATGAGCGCAATAAACGAAAGAAATCTTAAATTTGAAACACTCCAGCTCCACGTTGGTCAGGAAACAGCAGACGCAGTAACAGACGCAAGAGCCGTTCCTATTTATCAGACATCATCATACGTTTTCCATAACTCACAGCATGCCGCTGACAGATTTGCTCTTAAGGACGCAGGCAACATCTACGGCAGACTTACAAACCCAACTGAGGACGTTTTTGAAAGACGTATCGCAGCTCTTGAGGGCGGCACAGCAGCTCTTGCAGTTGCATCAGGCGCAGCAGCAGTAACATACGCTATTGAGAACGTAGCCCTTGCAGGCGATCATATCGTAGCCGCAAAGAACATCTATGGCGGCACATATAACCTGCTTGCACACACTCTTGTTGATTACGGCATCACAACAACATTTGTCGATCCGCTTGACCCAGCTAACTTTGAAAAGGCTATCAAGGAGAACACAAAGGCTCTCTATATCGAAACTCTTGGCAACCCTAACTCAGACGTAGTTGATATCGAAGCTATCGCAAATATCGCACACGCACACAATATCCCACTTCTCGTTGACAGCACATTCGCTACTCCATATCTCGTAAGACCTATCGAGTACGGCGCAGATATCGTTATCCATTCTGCAACAAAGTTTATCGGCGGTCACGGCACAACAATCGGCGGAGTTATCGTTGAAAGCGGCAAGTTTGACTGGAAGAAGTCAGGCAAGTTCCCTCAGCTCACAGAACCAAACCCAAGCTACCACGGTGTAAGCTTTGCAGACGCAGCCCCTGGCGCAGCATTTGTAACTCGTATCCGTGCTATCCTTCTCCGTGATACAGGTGCAACACTTTCACCTATCCACGCATTCATCTTCCTGCAGGGTCTTGAAACACTGTCCCTGAGAGTTGAACGTCATGTTGAGAACGCACTTAAGGTAGTTGACTTCCTTAACAAGCACCCAAAGGTAGAAAAGGTAAATCACCCTTCAGTATCAGACGATCCAAGCCAGCAGGCACTTTACAAGAAGTATTTCCCTAACGGCGGTGGTTCTATCTTCACATTCGAGATAAAGGGCGACGCAAAGACAGCTCAGAACTTCATCGACCACCTGAAACTCTTCTCACTTCTTGCAAACGTAGCAGACGTTAAGTCACTGGTTATCCACCCAGCATCAACAACACACGCAGAGCTTAACGAAGCAGAACTTGCAGATCAGGGTATCAAGCCAAATACTATCAGACTTTCTATCGGCACAGAGCATATCGACGATATCATCTACGATCTCAGCGAAGCATTCGACGCTATCTAATAAAAACCTTGCCATTACGGTTTTTACCTTAAATACAGACCTCAATATAGAAACGGCTGACAGGCGAAAAGCTTGTCAGCCGTTTTTGTACCCACAAAAAAAGCAGGGCAACAACAAGCCACCCTGCTCCATAAAGCAAAAAGTCAGAAAAAATCCTTCGCCACAAGGCGATACCTTAATTTCTCACACCTAACTCCTCACTACTTCTCCAGCTCAGAGATCTTATCCACTCTTCTCTGATGTCTGCCACCCTCAAACTCCGTTTCAAGGAAAACGTCCACCAGCTCGATAGCCAAGCCTGCACCCAGCACTCTCGCACCAATGCAAAGCACATTTGCGTCATTATGCGCTCTTGTATACTTAGCAGAGAAATAATCCGAACAGCAAGCCGCTCTTATTCCCTTTATCTTGTTTGCGCTCATTGACATTCCAATACCAGTTCCGCATATGAGTATTCCCATTTCGTATTCGCCCGAAGCCACTTTCTCGCAAACTTCCTTTGCCTTGTCAGGATAGTCTACTTTCTCTCCTGCCTGAATACCAAAATCAGTGTATTCCACACCCTTTTCGTCCAAATGTGCCAATATCTCCGCCTTAAGCTCAGGACCTGCATGGTCACAGCCAATAGCAATTTTCATATTAATTTCCTCCTATTTATCCCTATGTGCCTTATCCTTTTCCGCCTTTGTAGCCTGCAAATATGAAACCTCCAGCCTGTCCGCCGAAACCATTATCTCAGGCTGAGCCTCCACCGCAAGACACAGTGACGAAGCCCTCTGCAGCCTGTTCACATAGCTTGCAAGCTGAACATTTTCGTTGTCAGCGAAATATTTCGCCTTTATCTCTACCGCACAGTCACCCACAAGCATTGTCTTTTCAGTAAACTCTCCCGAAAAAACTTCCTCCTCAGAGCAAACTCTGTCAGCGGATATCCTCGTGACAGCGCCGTTTTTGCACTGAAACTCGCCTGCGTAAACTATCTTAGGCCTTGCCCTCATAACAGAAATTATCCTGCCCTCAAAACCTATGCAGTTGTAAGCCAGCGAAAGCAGAGTGGAAACTCCTGCGCTTTTTAAACTCTCACAGCCAAAGCACATTCCCTTTACAGCCGCCACGCCTATCCTAAGTCCCGTGTAAGACCCCGGACCCTTTGCAATAGCCGCACAGTCAAGGTCAGCGTAAGTAAGCCCTGTTTCCTCTAGTGCCTGCTTCACCATAGGCAATATCACCTGCGAGTGAGTGAGCTTTGTGTATACAGACTTCTCCCAAAGAAGCTTCTCTCCGTCCGTCACTGCCACCGAAGCGACCTTTCCGCTTGTGTCAATAGCTAATATCTTCAAATCTATCATCTCCCTCAGGTGCAGTTATGCTTATCTCCCTGCTGTCCTCGTCAATGCGCTGAATATCTATCCTCAAAGCGTCCTCAGGAAGCTCCTCAGCAATATTCTCCGACCATTCCACCGCAAGCACAGTGTCTTCGTCCATGTAGTCAAAAAAGCCTGTAGTTTCCAGATCGTCCGCCGAATTTATGCGGTACATATCAAAGTGTATAAGGCTGAGCCTGTCACCTCGGTATTCGTTCACCAGCGCAAAGGTCGGAGAAGTCACCTCGTCGCCAAGTCCCATGCCAATAGAAATTCCCCTTGTAATAGTAGTCTTTCCTGCACCAAGACCACCGCTGTAAGCGATAAGATCTCCGCCTTTCAGCCGTCTGCCTATCTCCTCACCCAAAGCGATAGTTTCCGCCGCAGATGATGTTTTATATACCTTTGTCAACCTATCACCTCATTTGACCGTCATCTTCCGTGTAGCCCACAATAAAAAGGCTGTTTTTATTCATAAGCTGATAAATGCTCTCCACCTCTGTCTTGTCCGCCGCTGAATTGTAGCAGTTGTAAACATACAGCCTGCCCTCCTCTTTAACAGCGAAAACCGTGTGGATACCGCTGAAAATATTCAACCCGCTATGGAAAGAAACTATCACAGGCTTGCCCTCTTCAACAGCCGCCTGAGCCTCCTCAGCCTTATAAAATCTTTTGTATCCCACTCCCATTGCCTTAAAAAGGCCGCTTATTTTTCTAGGATTAGACCCCAGCGAGCCGTCCGCCGCAATAAGAGCATTCTTTTCAAAATCATAAGCAAGCTTTGCCATGTCAGGCTCAAAGCCCTCGTATGTGAGATAATTATAAGCCGCAATGACCTCACAGCCTACCCCTGCGAACCTGGTTTCGCCAAGTATCAGATCGCACACAGGGGGATTTTCCTGCCCGTATTTCACAAAGCCATCTATCTTTATGCCCTTGTTGTGAGCATAATTTTCCGCAGCCCTGCCGCTGTCAGTTTCCTTATAAGTGTCCTCAAAAAGCCGCCACTTCATATCGTCCTCCGAGCTGTCGCCCTGAATACCGCTCTCATCACCGACCTGCGAGCTTTCGTCAACTTCCATGCTGTCACTATCCACCACCGAGCTTTCCGCAGTAGTGGTAAAAGCAGAATCATTGAGTCTTTCACTGTCCGCCTTGTTTCCGCATGAACTGAGCATTATCCCGAGAAACAGAATGACCGCAAGAATTTTCATCACAGCTCACCCTTGTCCTTGAAGTAGTTTAGCATAAGATCCACCATTCTGCCATAGGACTGCTTGCCGTCCTCAACGCCATTGAGCTTCAGAGATTTTTCCATTGCCTTGTCAGATATCTCCCCCACTGCCTCGCTGTCGAAAACAGTGTCCTTAGCCTCGTCAACGCTCCGCCAGTAGTCCCAGTTTGCTTCCATATCAGCCCACACCTCGTCGCAGATAGAGCTGTCAAATTCTATCTTCTTATCGTCAGAAGCGTAGTCAAAGATCTTGTTTCTAACCTCGCCAAGCGCCGCCAGATAGCCCGAATAGCGGTAATCAGCATTGTCCGATCTGTCGCACGCCATAAAGGCGATAAAGTTCGCCTCGTCCTCCTGAATGTAGCCTTTCGTATGAGCAAGCTCATGACAAATGGTGTCAGGAAGCTTCGCCTTATACATATCCTGATTGTAGTTAGCCTCCATAGAGAACGGGAAATAGATGCCCATAAGGTCCATTTGGCTCATAAAGAACGAGCATTTTATAGCTTTTGGAGTGACATAAAATCCCCCGAGGTTTTTAAATTCGCTTCCAAGCCCACGCATGGCCTCCTGAGCCGTCTTGTCAAGGTCAGCGGTCAGCACGAATTTTCCCTCGCTGTCACGCTCCACCTCTTTGCTAAGCGCATTTATCTCCGTAACAAGCTTGTTGCCAAGTGCTTCAAGCTCCGTCCTGGTGTGCTGTTCTGTGGGTATTCCGTTAAGTTCCGCAAAGCTTGAACAATGATAAATAACAAAGCAGTTAAAGGTCTGCACCGTCACCACAAAAGTGACTATCCACATATAAACAAGCCCGAAAATTTTCGCAGTTTTCTTTCTCTTGCCTTTTCCGACTATCACAAGCACCAGCATAGCCACCAACGAAAGCGGAATACCGAAAACCGCTACCGCAATAAGCAGTTCCCCGAAGGAAAACGGCAACAGCGAAGTGAGCCTGCCATATGTATTTTCCCAAATTGGAAAAACGTGAGCCGTATACCAGTCGCAGAACGCCGTACTTTTCCAGGCGATCACGTTCAGCACCACGCTGACTGCCACAAGGCAAACGCAGGCAATGACCTGCCAAGAGAGATGTTTTTTCTTGCCGTTCTCAGGCATTTTCACACTTTCCGCACTCTTTTTCACCGCTGTATCTGTCACTGCCGCTCACCTCGGTTCATGTATTTTACTCTGCTATCTCAACACGCCTGTTTACCCGACTTATTATCTGCTTACCTACAAATTATCTTATCGCACAAATCGTGTAGGGGCGAACAGCGTTCGCTCGTCTTGGTCGCCTACATGGTTTGTATAAATTCAAACCTCGTCGCTCCCAAAAGCGGTACGTCGAGGGCGCCGTCCCCTACATTTGCCACGCCGCAAAATCGCTCCGCTCGGTATTTACTCTATCAAAGTGACTTGTTCGGTCGGCTATGCCAATTCCTCACTCCTCACTTAAACGGCTTAGAACAATCCGTAGATATTGCCCTCATTATCGCAATCAATATTATAAGCCGCAGGCTTCTTAGGCAGACCAGGCATTGTCATAATATCGCCCGTATAAGCTACCACAAATCCTGCACCGGCTGAAAGCCTTACATCTCTTACTGTTATCTCATAATTCTCAGGCTTGCCAAGCTTTGTCGGGTCGTCAGACAGTGAATACTGCGTCTTAGCCACGCAAACAGGGATATCCCCGAATCCAAGGTCAGTAATCTCCTTTATAGCCTTTTCAGCCTGTTTTGTATAGATCACGCCGTTTGCACGGTATATCTCTTTCGCAAGTATATCAAGCTTATCCTTGATAGGGAGCTTCTCGTCATAAAGTGGCTTGAACTCAGACGGCTTTGTTTCGATAGTCTTGCAAACCTTTTCCGCAAGGTCGATACCGCCCTCAGAGCCTTTTGCAAAAATCTCAGCCAGTGAGAACTCAACACCCATTTCACCGCAAACTCTCTCGATAACAGCCAGCTCAGCCTCAGTATCAGTATGGAATCTATTTATAGCCACCACTACAGGCACGCCGAACTTGTGCATATTCTCGATATGAGTTTTCAGGTTTACGATACCCTTTTCGAGAGCCTCAACATTTTCGTTAGTAAGCTCAGTTTTCGGAACACCGCCATTGTATTTCAATGCCCTTACAGTAGCCACCAGAACTACGCAACTTGGTTTAAGACCAGCGTATCTGCACTTGATATCAAAGAATTTCTCAGCGCCAAGGTCAGAGCCGAAGCCAGCCTCAGTGATAGTGTAGTCAGCAAGCTTCAAAGCAAGCTTTGTGGCTCTTACTGAGTTACAGCCGTGAGCGATATTAGCGAATGGACCACCGTGGATAAGAGCAGGATTGTTCTCAAGCGTCTGAACAAGGTTAGGTTTCAAAGCGTCTTTCAGCAAAGCAGTCATAGCACCGCAACCGCCTATATCCTTAGCATAAACAGGCTTTCCGTCAGTTGTGTAAGCAACGAGTATCTTCTCAATTCTAGCCTTAAGGTCAGCCAGATCGGAAGCGAGGCAAAGAATAGCCATTATCTCAGAAGCGACAGTTATCTGGAAAGAATCCTCTCTAGGAATACCATTCACCTTTGAGCCAAGACCGATAACGATATCTCTCAGCGCTCTGTCATTCATGTCAAGGCAGCGCTTGAAAAGTATCCTTCTCTGGTCAATGTGAAGCTCATTTCCCTGCTGCATATGGTTGTCGATAAGGGCGCAGAGCAGGTTGTTAGCCGCAGTTATAGCGTGCATATCTCCTGTGAAGTGCAAATTGATGTCTTCCATAGGAACGACCTGAGCGTATCCACCGCCAGCCGCACCGCCCTTGATACCAAAAACAGGACCAAGTGAAGGCTCTCTCAGAGCGAGTATAGCTTTCTTGCCTATCTTGTTCATAGACTCAGCCAATCCAACGGAAATAGTGGTCTTGCCCTCTCCTGCAGGTGTAGGGTTTATAGCGGTAACAAGAATAAGCTTACCATCTGGATCATTTTTAGTTTTAGCATAAAGCGACTCAGAAAGCTTAGCCTTGTAGTGACCATAAGGCTCATATTCATCTTCTGAGATGCCGAGCTTAGCAGCGACCTCCCCAATTTTGAGCATTTTCGCCTGCTTTGCGATTTCGATATCTGACAGCATTTAGATCAAGTCCTTTCGGAAAATTTTTTTAATATATCGGTAAAGACCCATATAAAATATCATACGTTATATATTATATCACATATCCGTGATGATTTCAATATTTCATATGTAAACAAACTATATAAACCGACACATTTCCGAACATCGCCCCACAAAAAATAGCCGCCCCGCATTCCGCAGGACGGCTCAAAATAACTATAAGAATTATTTCTGAATATCGTTATCGTTAAATGGATCTCCACATTCAGGGCAGAACTTAGGAGGATTTTTCGGATCTTCAGGCTCCCAGCCGCACTTGTCACACTTGTAAAGCGGCTCTGATGCAGGCTTTGGCTTTCCGCACTCAGCGCAGAATTTGCCCTTGTTTACTGCTCCGCATGAGCAAGTCCAGCCTACTGGCTGCTCAGGCTTTGGTGAACCGCAGTTTGCACAGAACTTTCCTGTGTTCTCTGTGCCGCATGAACACTTCCAGCTGTCTGCTGCCGGCTTTGGCTCAGGCTTAGGCTGTCCGCAGTTAGCACAGAATTTTCCTGTGTTTGTTGTTCCGCAAGCACAAGTCCAGCCGTTCTCAGGTGCAGCCTGTGTTGGTGCAGCCGCTGGTGCTGCCTGCTGTGGAGCTGCCTGTGCAGCCTGCTGATTCATCATGTTCTGCTGCATCTGCTGCTGATACATTGTTGCGTCCATTGGCTGACCCATCATGCCGCCTGCCATGCCCATGCCCATAAAGCCTGCCATAACACCGTTTGAGTTGCTTGCCGCTGCCTCTCTTGCCTTGTTGATAGACATTCTGTCCATAGCATAGAGCATTGAAGGATCACTTCCAACAGTTTTTGCCTCCTGGAATTTTGCGATTCTCTGCTTTGACTCTTCGTCCACGTTCAGCTCAATAGCAAGGCTTGTTATCTTAACACCCTTTGTAGCCCACTTTTCTTCAAGCTCTGCATTCATTGCTTCAGCAAGCTCATCAGGATAAAGACCAAGCTGATCGTATGGTATTTTCTGAGCGGATATCCTTGTAAGAGCCTTCTGGAACTTAGGTGTCATATCAGCCTTAAGCTGGCCGAGAACTGCCACGCCGTCAGGGCTGTCAACAGTAAGTACCTTATTTACGTTCTGAACAACGTTCTCATAGAAGTTCATAGGGTTTACGATCTGAAGCTCATACTGACCATGACCCTGTGCGTTAAGAGTAAGGTTCATTTCGCCGTCTCTGAAAGGTATCTTGCCGAAGCCTATCTTGTTTCCAGGCAGAGGTCTGAGGTTTATGTAGATAAGACGCATGGTGTTCATAGCCTGACCACCTGCTGTAAATCTTCTGCCTATCTCCTTGATAGAAGCGCCAAGGTCGCCCCAGCCGCCGCCAAGAAGTGACGGAGATACAGTTGAATCATACTTATACTGACCTGCTGTTTCCTGTGTACCGATAACAAAATCGTGTACTCTGCCATTCTCGATAAGCAAAGCCGCCTGATTTACCGCAACGTCAAAGCGTGAACCGTTTGAGATAACGCCCTCTGTGCCGTTGTTCACAGTCTTTCCTCTCTTAACAAGAGTAGCCGGCTGACAGAGTATCTTAGTTGACATATCCTCACATCTGAAGTACTCTACTACCTGATCGGCAAATGTTGAGCCGACTGCTGATGTAAACATCTTAATAAGTCCCATAGTTAAATTCCTTTCGTTGTCTGTATTATTTCACCCCAAGGGGTTTTAAACTTGTCTATCTCAGCAAGGATATCCTGCTGACTTTCCATGTGCGCTCTACAGAGCTGTGTATCTCAGAACCGCAGTAAGGACAAACTGAGCCTGCGGTGTCCACAGGTGCTCCGCAGAACTGACATATAAGGCTGGCGTTTTCGCCCTCTATCCCCATTGAAAGATAGTATGAATAATCCGCCTCATAAATGTGCTGTGCCTTTATCCCGTTGAGCTTGTATTCAAGAGATACCTGAAACTTTGCCGTTGCAGCGTCATGATCTTTATGATAAGACGCCACCTGCGACTTGTGGATATGTATATCGTCATAATGCTTTGGCGTAACCGTTGACAAGTTGTCTTTTGCCATCGTGGCTGCTCTCTGCTTGAACGCTTCGGTACAGTATTCAAGCTGATTCTCGCTTGCTTCTCCGTTTATAACAAGAAAATATTTCATCACAGTGTTTTCCACTATGCTCCTTGCTATATTTTCATCATAGTCCGGAAAATCTCTCTTTATGTTGTTCACCACATTAGGATCAACATAAGTAAACTGCATGGCGTTGTTCTGTCTTTCCTCAGTTGCGTCATTTATGGTCCTTAGCAGGTCGTTGGCACGGCTCAGTTGTCTGCCAATGGCGTTCGATACCGCTTTTTTCACAGAATATATCACCGCTATACCACCGCCTATGGCGACCGCTATAACTATTATTTTTATTATAAGCGCCGTTGATATTTCAGGCATTTAGCTGATACCCCCTACTAGAATATTCCCATTATCTGAAGTATAGCTCCGATAATATATCCGCCCACGCCACCAAGAAGCGAGTAAGCCACAAGCTTTCCCTTGCTTATAGGCAGGTTTCCGATAAATTTACCTGTCTGACCATTCATTGCAAAGAAATAAGGCTTATCCTGATAGGTTGTATACAAAAGCCATGTTGGAAGCATAGCGTATTTAACGTCCTTTATCTCGGTGTGCTTTTCATATGACTGAACGTTTACGCTGTTGTAGTTACAAGTATTTCTAAGTTCGTCACGAGTTGTGTTCTCGATACGTTCTTTAGCCCTAGGCAGGCACTTATCCTTATCCTCGTCATATCTCTCTGCAAGATATCCCGAAAGATAACCTGGGTTGAACGCTGTCATTTCCGAGTAATCAAAAGGCTCGATAGAGTCCATAGCGTCATCGTCAGTCTTTGAAGAAGCGTCCACAGGAACAGCTTTGAAATCGAGGGTTCCGTTTCTGTAAACTGAATAATACTTTTTCTCTGTGTATCTGTAATTTTCCGAAGTCCATGTTCTTGTGTTTATACCCTCCGCAGTAATAGAGCCTTCGCAGTTTCCTGAATAGAGCCAAAACGGGATATAAACGCCCTGCATCTTGTCCACTACCCTATCGCAGTTGAAATCTTTCGGTGTAAGAGGCTTCTTGCTGAATTTTTGGAAAGCGTCCATTACCTGATTTTTCGGCACTTTAAAAGGTATAACATAGTCTGGGGAAAAGTTGTCGATTATCTGCTCTCCCATTATTACCGCATTTCCGCAGTAAACGCAAACTGTTGCTGCAGTTGAGCGGTCGGTGATTATCTCCGCTCCGCAGTGTGAGCAGGTATATTTTACAAGGTCATTTCCTACAGTTCCGTCATTTGACATACTGTATTCGTCCTTATCGACCTCTTCATGCTTTTCAACATTATCCTTGTTCAGCTCTTCAGCCTTTTTAGCGTCACCGCCTGCTTCTTCAAGGTCTTTCAAAGTAAACTGTCCGTCGCAGTATTCACATGCCCAGCAGTTTTTGTCAGCGCTCCAGAAAAGCTCCGCTCCGCAGTTAGGGCATTTATAAGAAATATTAACAGCCATTTTCCGTACCCCCTATCAATCGTCTTTTATCTTAGTCTTATCAGTGGTGGTACGCAGATAGGTGTCGTTACGCCCAGTGAGTTTAAGATTACTCTTTATGTATTTATCCGCCTTGGAAGCTTTCTGTTTTGTGCGGCTCATTGAAACAAGCACAAAGCCTGTTATAAGTCCTCCCGGTATAGCAAAACACATATTTGTTCCCACGCTCACACTGCTGTCGGCATATGCCATGACAGGGGTGAAAAACAAATTGCAGGAAATAAGTGCAAAGCCTAATGTGCGGTATAGCTTTTTCAACATTTTTTCTCCTCCCAACTCCATATTTTACATAAAACTAAAATATGTTCACATACATTTATGATAACAGAAAACGCTTTTCGTGTCAAGAAATATGTCATACAACGTTCAAAAAAAATGTAGTGCTACAATAGATATTGGACAAAATTAAGAAAAAAGAAAAGAGAGATAGGCAAAAATCTGATAAAATAAAGTTACCACACAAATACAAATCAGAAAGGAAGCCTATCTCTCATGAATAGTATAACACAAGATATGAAGTTTCGTCAATCCTTAATGAATTACGCAAAGAAATATGGAGTGAGCCGAGCGAGCAGAAAATACAATAAATCACGTTCATATATATATTTCTGGCTGAAACGCTGGGACGGAAGTGTGGAGTCCCTTGCAGTTAAATCACGCCGACCGCATCATCATCCCAATGAGCATACCAAGGAAGAAATAGATCTTATCAAAAGGTATCACAAACGGAACCCGACACTTGAGCTTCCCGAACTATGGCATCGTCTCAGGAAACAAGGGTATACACGCTGTCTTGAAAGTCTTTACAGGGTTATGAAAAAACTAG